>DUUN01000395.1 GCA_012841535.1 Gallicola sp.
ATTCAGACAAGGCAACCGGATGAGGTGATAATCTGCGATGATCATTCGCAAGATGGAACATTTGATTTTATCAATAGATATATTCAAAAACATTCATTAATCAATTGGAAAGTTTTAAGAAACGATACTAATTTGGGTTGGATTAATAATTTTTATAAACTTTTTCAATTGGCATCAAGTGATATCGTTTTTTGCGCCGATCAAGATGATGTTTGGAGCATTAATAAAATAGATTTAATGACTTCAATAATGGAGAATGATAATTCTGTCATTGTTCTTGGCGGTGAGGTTATTAAATTTACAGCACCGAACAACCCCATTAAAACTATCAATATAAAAGAAAAAGGTTATGATAAATATAATACACGAAAAATACTTTTTAATGAGAATTTCTACATAACACATAGGCCAGGTTGTGCTACTTGTTTTAGAAAATCGCTTCTCCCATATGTAAATGAAATGAAGTTTAGTGAATATCCACATGATCAATTAATCTGGAATCTTGGAATTCTATTTGACGGAGCATATATTGTTGACGAGGTTGTTATTTATCAAAGGAGACATAGCGAGAGTGCAATGGTGATAAAGAAAAAACAAAATAGAAGACTAGAAGAAATTTTGATAAATAAAAAAATCATACACCAGTATATGGATTTCATAAGTAAACAATATAATGTTGACCCTAGGAAGCTTTCAATCGCAACAGAATGTTATAAGTTTTTTGAACTGAGGAGTATTTTTTTGAAATCTGGAAATAAAAGAATAGCTTTTCAATTATTAAAATACTTAAAATTCTACCCAAGAATGAGATCCTACTTATCAGATGTTTTACATGTAAATTAACTATTAAAAGGCATATAACCAAGCTTGTGAAAGGGCGGTGATTAATAATGGTAGGGTCATTTATTATATATTTTTGGGGAGCCTTATTATCCTCTTTAACATTTGATCACACGAGAAAAACAAAGAGAAAATATAAGAGAGTAACATTCTTCTTTGTTGCAATAGGTATTCCAGTCTTAATTGCAGGAGTTCGATATGCAACAGGAACTGACTTTTTTGCTTATATTAACGGATTTGAACGAATTAAATTAGGATATGATGTGAGATGGGCGGATCTTGAATTTGGGTTCGTTTGGTTAAATCACCTTTTGGTTAATATTGGTTTAAATGCTCAAAGTATAATGTTTGCAAGTTCACTGGTTATGATGATATTTATAAGTAAAGCTTTGTATAGAAAAAGAGAAACTGGAATAATAGGTTATGGATTTCTTGCATTTATGTTGATTTTCTATCAGAGTTCTTTCAATGTAATCAGATTAATGATTGCTACAAGTATTTTTCTATACAACATCCATAATATTGAAAAGAGACAATTTCTCAGGTATTTTATGTTAACGGTATTTGCTTCAAGCTTTCATATTACGGCTATTATAACACTCCCACTCTATTGGCTCTTTAATGTTATCAAAATAGAAAGAAGCTGGCTTCGAAGGGGAGCAGTTTATTTTACAGTAGGTGTAGTAATAGTTTTTTTTAGTAGCATACTTGAGTATACTATATCAATATTAAATTTAGATGCGATGAACTATTATGCAAAATACAGCTCTGGTGAAGGACGTTCAATTAGTGTGGCACTAAAAATATTAGTGATGTACATTCCTCTCACTATACCAGGATTGATCTATTATAAAAAGTTAAAAGGACAGGATAAAAGCTTCCCTATGTATTACTCTTTAGTAGTTATAGGAATCATAGTTAAGGTTCTTGCAACTATGCAAACAACTTATGTAGACAGAGTTGCTGAATATTTACTAATAGCTTCAGTGATGCTTATTCCTACATACATGAAATTATTTAGTAGAGACAAAAATTATTTATTCTATTTAGGAACTATTGCATATCTATTTATGTACTGGATTTACAACTACTTTATTGTACTAAATCATGGAACAGTTCCATATCAGTGGATATTTAAGTAGTTAAGGAGATGAGGTTTATGGTTAAAAAAGAACCTTTAGTCAGTGTGATTGTGCCTACTTATGGCCACGAAAATTATATAAAACAAGCACTTGATAGTATATTAATGCAAGAAGTCAACTTCGATTATGAAATTCTTGTAGGTGAAGACTGCTCACCTGATAATACTCGTAAGATTCTTAAAGAATACGAGAAATTACATCCAAATAAATTTGTTATGATTTATCGTGACAAAAATATGGGAGCACGAAAAAATTCTCAAGATTTATTACACCGTGCAAAAGGAAAATATTTAGCTTCATTGGAAGGCGATGACTTTTGGACTGATTCCAATAAATTACAGAGACAAGTTGATTTTTTAGAAAAAAATCCTGAAGTAATAGCCGCAGCACACAACGTAATAATAATAGATAAATTTGGGAAGGAAATGAACGATAAAAAATATCCGGAATGTAAAGATAATTGGTATACTTTAAAGCACTATAAAAAAGGAATACTTCCTGGACAAACTGCATCAATTGTTAGAAGAAATATTTATAAAAATAAATCTTATGATCTGTCTATCATGAATAAAATATCACCCAAAATGCCGGGTGATAGAGTTTCGGCTTTTTTACTAGTATCACATGGGAAATTTTACTGTTTTCAAGAACCGATGTCTGCATATAGATATGTATCAGATAGTGGAACTAGTTTCAGCGCGGCTCAAAAAAAAGACGGTATAGTTAATTCACTTAGTTTAGTTGAGTATTATTCTGCCATTACAAAACACGCACACCAGCATATTGATAATAGTGAATCTATAGCTACCATAGAATGCATATATCTTTGGAGATGTGTCCTAGGTCTTATAACTCGTTACGAAGGGATAACTGTTAAAACGGTAAAAATTGCATTTTGTGAAATAAGAAATAAAAAGAATGCTATTGTATATGTTGCCACTAATATTTTGAAGCTACCTATAAAATACTTAATAAAAAAGAAGAGTAGGTGAACTAATGAGTAGTAATCACACGAAATCAAATATATTATCCTCACTCTTCTGGAAACTCATGGAACGCGGAGGTACTCAAGGCATACAGTTTATTGTCCAAATTATTTTAGCACGATTATTAGCTCCAGA
>DUUN01000671.1 GCA_012841535.1 Gallicola sp.
CTATAAAAAATTATAAATCGAAACTAATTTTTATTACTAATAATGAAGAATTAAGTATCATATTAGAAAAATATAATATACAAACCACAGAAGATTTAATCTCCAAATTTAATTACAACCTGTTTCTAGAAATCAATGATTTATATGATTTTTGTAAAGTATTAAAATTTCTAGAAACTGATATTTCCTCTTATATTAAAAACACTTTTAAAAAAATAATTAGTAAAAATATTAGAGATTATAATATTTTAAAATTACGAGTGGAAAATTATACTCTTGAACAAATTGGTAAAAGATTTAATATTACAAGAGAAAGAGTAAGGCAAATTGTATCAAAAAGCATTAAAATTTTTAAAAAAACTTTTCAAACTTCTAAACTTCTTAATCTTATAAAAGCATTATCAAAAAGCAATCATGTTGTTTCAATACAAGAAATAAAAAGAATTTTTAAAGAAGAAACCAATACTTTTATTTTTATTTTAAGAAGTAGTAGTCTTATTGGCTTTAAATATATCAAAGAATTAGGATGTGTGAATATATCAAAATTTAATTGGCCAAAAAATATTAGAGATTTTACTTTTGAATTACCTTCAATAATTTTAAAAAAGGATTTGCGAAAAAGAATTTACGATTTTATTGAAGGATTTAATGAAGATATAAGGGAAGTGTATAGTCTTTATACTAATCAATTCATAAATTTATGTTACAAAAAAATAGGATCCATATACACAAAAGAAAAGCTTACTCTTACACAAAAATATAAATTTATCCTATTTAAATATTTTCCTAAAGGAATTTATATTTACAAAAATGAAGAAATTCAAAAGTTTATTAATTATTATATAAAAGAGTATAGTGATACAAGTATATTGGTTAAAAACTTAAGATCTATTCAAGGGATTTTTTCACGATTTTGTTGCCTAATTGATAAAGGCAAATATAATTCTGAAGATAAGATGCCAAAAATAAATAAAGAGATTTTATCGCAAATCGAAAGTTTTATTGATGAAATCGGTGGAATTGCTTTTTATGATTCAATTTTTTCAAATTTTAAAAAGTCATTAAAAGAGAATAATGTAAAAAACAAATACCTGCTTCAGGGGTTACTAAAAAAAGAGTTTGGAGAGAAGTATTTTTATTTTAAGGATTATATATCCAAATTTCAAGATGTTAGTTTCAGACAAATCGTTACAGATTACGCAAACTCTTTCTCTAAAAAGTTTTCAACAAGGGATATAAAAAAACATTTTCCTTATATAAAATCATATCTAATAGAAAACGCTCTAATATATAATCCAAATATAATAAATATGACTAATAAAAATTGGATTATAGCTAATAAAATAGCATGTTCTGAAAAAGAAAAAACTTTATTAGAAACTAAATTGACTGAATTAATTATTAAATTTGATTTTGCTTCTGCACAAAAAATTTATGAAGAAGTTCGCTTTCATATATATGAATTTCTTCAAAACAATGACATAGATAATAGGCATGCCTTATTTAATGTTTTAAAATATCTTTATAAAGATAAGTTCAACTTTAATTATCCTGTTCTAACAAGAATTGGTGTTGAAGCTAAAAACATCGTAGATGTTGTAAAGGAATTTATCTTTAAATATGATGAAATACTTATTTTAGACATTAAGCATTTTTGTGAAAATTTCGGATTTTACACAGGTATGACAGAGTTATTAAAGGGAATAAGTCAAGATTATTTAAGGATTAATGAGGAAAAGCTTGCGAAGATTGACCTTGTTGGTTTGAATGATAATCATATTAGAGAAATAAAGAGGTTATTATTAGTATATCTATATAAGAAAAAAGGAAGAAATTTAAATTTAATAAATTATAAGATATTTCCAGTATTGAATTATAAATGGAATAAGTATTTACTTGCATCCTTAATTGAAAGCAAGATTAAGGAACTTAAGGTCATTCCGAAAAGCCCGACTGTATTAAATACTGATTATATAGTAGTAAAGTCTGATCTTAATATAAAAAATTATGAAGAATATTTGGAATATGTGAAAGGGGTATAGTATCGTGATTAAATGGAGCTTCCCTTCGAACAATAGTGGGGAGATAAAAGGATTTAACGATTCAGGAATTGCAACTTTTAGTTCAAAAGCATATGCTTCTTTAGCAAGAGAAATTTGTCAAAACTCATTGGATGCAGCTCAAACTGATAAAACTGTTAGGTTGGAATTTTCTAAGTTTTTTTTACCTAAAACTAAATTGTCCGATTATAAAAACTTTAGAAGTGCAGTTGAAGCTTGTTATAATCAGACTCTTTATTATAAAAACGATAAAAAGCCAAGAAAGTTCTTCCGAAATTGCCTTGATGTATTAGATTCTCAAAATATAATTTTTCTCAGAATAAGTGATTTTAACACCACTGGCTTAACTGGTTCAAACAAACATTATAATACAAATTGGATTAATTTGGTTAAAGGCTCTGGAAGTTCAGATAAAGGTGAACAAGCCGGTGGTTCATTTGGAATAGGAAAATCTGCACCTTTTGTTTGCTCTTCATTAAGAACAGTGTTTTATTCAACATTAGACATTGAAGGCTTAAAAGCAACACAAGGAATAGCTAGATTTATATCTTTTGAATTGGAAAATAAAAACTTAACCTCGGGAACCGGTTATTATGGTGAAGAAAATAAACTTCAACCCATTAGAGATTGTATTTCGCTTCAAGATACATTTAAAAGAACAACACCTGGAACAGATATATTTATTGCTGGTTTTATTGAAGATGAAAACTGGGTATCATCAATAGTATTAGAAATATTAGATAATTATTTTTATGCTATTTTTAAAGGTGAGCTTGAAGTAATTATCGAAAGCGAAATAATTAATTCGAAAACACTACCTGATATCATTTCAAAATATAGGGATACCAACAAAAGATTATTTAATTTTTATCAATTACTGATATCAAAAGAAACAAGATGGCATACTGAAGATTTTGATGGCAAGGGAATAATAAAATTAGGTTTTCTATTAAATAATGATAAAGATTCAACAAATTCAGTTGCAATGATAAGAAAACCCTGGATGAAAATATATGAATATAAAATCTCATTTCCTTTGATTGGAGTCTTTATTGTTGAAGGAGATAAATTAAATTCATTTTTACGTACTCTAGAGAATCCAGCTCACGATAAATGGGAAGCTGGAAGGGCTGGTGGTTATGAGGATATAAGAATTGCAAAAAATATAGTAAGCAGACTACATAGATTTATTAGAGAAAAAGCAAGAGATTTTTTTGCTAGCGGAGAGATTGAAGAAGAAGATCTGGTTGGAGCGGATGAGTTTTTTCCTATTGAAGATGAAATTGAAGATACAAATCCAGAAGATTTGGAAAACGATTACCTATCACCAAAGCTTTCTAACATTACAAAAAAATTAGTTAATCCTAAAACCAGAAAATCCAAAAGTAAGGATATGGGTAATTATATAGAACTAGAAAAAACCGAAGGATTATTAGCTGAAGGTTCTGATATAACCATTAATATTCCAAATGGCACCGGAAAAAGAGGAAAAAACTTTATAGAAGGTGACCAAAAGGCTGGTTCAACTGAAGGGGATGGACAGACTTATAAAGCAAAATTAGTAAGTTTAGATAATATTAGATTAATATGTTTAGACAAAAATCAAAAAAAATACCGCTTAATTTTAAAATACCATTTGAATAAGGATAATTGTTATCTTACAATTAATAAACTTGATGAACAAGGCGGAAGATTTCCAATAAAAATAATGTCTGCATCCTATAAGGGAAAAAACTTAAAAGTAAAAAACAATAAAGCAGAAAGTTTTAAATTAGTTAGAGGCGAAAATACAATTATAGACTTAATGCTTGATGAAAACAAATATTTTGGGGGAGAGGTTTTGGTTTATGGTTTTGAGGAATAAATTGCTTCCTTATCCAGTTTTAACTGAATTTAATGACGATTATCTTAACGCTGAATTCAGTGTTGACATATCTTATAGAAAAGAGAAAAATAAAATTGAATTTATATTTGATGTTACATTAACAGATTCAAAAATAATTGAATTAATTGAAAAGGACTATGCAACAATAGCTATTCATTTAGAATGTCCACAAACATGTTTAAGAAAATTATATAAAATTAATGATTATTCATTTACTATTTCACTTAATTCTGATCATCTAAATGATGAGGTGGAAATTTGTTCATTTATTATTTCAACAGAAGAAATAAAACAATTTAGAAGTGAAAACTTTAATCCAATATATGATGATATATTCTTTGATATTGAGAAGTACAATATTTTAGCTTATGCAAAACAAGTGAACTTTGAAATAGAAAAGGATTACGACTCTTTAAAAAACGTAAGATCAATTTTTGTAATTATTCCTAATCACGAAGAAACCGATGTAATCTTAAATAATTATTCGGATGATTTTATTATTATCAAGTTACCTTACAAGCAATTTGTTACATATAAATCTTTTGGAATGTTTCCAAACAACATTCCAATTATCCATTCAATACTTGTTATTCCTGTTCTTGTTGAAATATTTGAAAAACTTAAAAATGATCCGGAAGCATGGGAAGACTTAGCAGACAGAAGATGGTTTAAAGTTATAAAAAGAGTACTAGAGAAAAACAATTTTGATTTTGATAAAGATAATACTTCAAATTATGATAGTTTTAAAATTGCTCAAAAACTTATTAATTCGCCTATTATAACAGTGTTTGATAATATGGAAAGTTTTATGGAAAGTGAAGATGAATTATGAGAGTAAAATATTTAAAAAAAGAAGCTTTATTGACCATAAAAAATAATCAGCCAAAAGTATTTGAACTAATGAAAAAGTCTGAATCAAACGAATGGTTAAAAGATTTTGTGGGGGAGGACTGTTTTGGAATTTCTAAAATAAGCTTTCCTGATTTTGAAATGGACATGAGTTTTGAAAATCCTAATGATAGTGATTTTAAGAATGCTAGAATTCTATTTAATACTTTTAAAAATTTGAATGAAACTCAAGCAACCGATGAACGTTTATGGGCTGGTCTAGCTTTTGGTAAATGCTATGATTATATGCTGTATCGATGGAAACTAGATCAACCTACAAAACTAGCTTATAGATGGCTATTTTATTTTACCTCAAGGAGAAAATTATTTTTTCATGGGTTGGCTAGATTATGGTGGTTTGCAAAGATGACCTATGACAATACATATGAGGACCCTTTTTTCTTAACAAAATGTGTGTTTAGACATCCCGATATTATGAGTTTAATGATATTTAGAAATTATTCTAACAATGACATAATCAGAAAAACTTTAATAAAATCTTTGCTAATGTACGAAGAAGGTGGAGGAAAGGTAAATAAAGCCCTTATTCTTAATTTATATAAACATATTAGTTTTTTAAGTAGTGCAACCATTCTAGATGCTTATAATGAAGAAGAACTGTTAGAGAAAATTACTTATGAATTGTCTTTATTATAGTATTTAAAATAAATTATTTTGTGATATTCAGAATTTTAGATGATAAAAATTGGTATTTAGTAAAGATAATTGGCCTTATTTTAAGGCCATTTATTATTGGTAGTAACTTTAAGAATTAAATTCATATATTGTTCCCTTGCTTTTATCTTGCACGTTCATAGATTCATATGTTCCTAAATATAGCTTTGTCTGATTTAGGTTTGTTCCTAAAGTAACATAATAAGCGGGTTGCATAAGAGATACATTTTTTATTTCAATAATAGAATAATTATTAGGCTTTTGATTTGTATTTATGGTATAAGCTAAGACTCCTTTTTTTTCATTAGTTTCTGTTTTTCTAAGAATATCAATAAAGACAACCTTTTCTTTTAATTGGGGGATTTCATTACCTAAATACACTTGAACACCGGTTAATGCTGTACCGCTGAATTTATTTGGCCTCGAATCATGGTGATAGTACTCTGTTAGGGGAAGAAGACGTTTTGTGGAAATAGCTTCGTTGTAATAAGCAATAACTTTCTGATCAAATGTATTGTTTTCACATTTTTCAACAAAAGCTGTGGGAAACATTCCTTCCCAACCACGCCAACCGAAGTTGATCAGCTCATATTCAGGTTTTGTTCTACTTAAGAAATTCTGGATAATTTTTTTTACTGGAATACTTTCAGATTCTTTAAAAGAAAAAATAGCTTCAACTAAATCTTGACCGACATTACCGATATATTTAATGTACTCGTCATTTATTCTTTGGAAAGAAATACCCGTGATATTTCTTACTCCCTTTGCTATCACAGCAAGCGTTTCTTGAACATTTACGGGAAGTTCATCAAAACGAGTTACTGCAGGAAGGTTGTCTAGATGTTGCTTTTGGTTTACATCAATTTCAATTATTTTTCCTGCAATCTCTATATCATTCTGGCTTAAATTAAAAGGATCGTACCCGGAGCCACCGTCACCGGTTGTTAGAACAAGTTTTCCTGATTCTGGCGAAAAGTTTAAACTGTTTACACCATTATGGTTAAAGAAAGGGCGCCTGAGATTTAAGATGGTTCTGACTTTTACCGGTTTTTGATTTTTTTCATATAACCATTCTTCAACTGTATCGATATGATCATAATTATTACTTCTGTTTAACCATTGAAGATTTAAACTATCAGGATTACATGGATCAGGACTAAACAATTCCGGAAGACCTTGCCTTAGGTTTTCAAATTTGGCACCGGGGCCTTGTGATGAAGCAACTGAATAGTGAAGATAAAATAAACCGTTTTGGTTAAAATTTGGATGAAAAGCTA
>DUUN01000282.1 GCA_012841535.1 Gallicola sp.
AAAACCGATATTAAGAGAGGTACTCCTTTAAGTTGGGATGATATAGCTCTATAACCAACGGAAAGGAAAATAAAAACTGATTTAACAAACACAGAAAAAAATCACATAAAGAATAACATTAACAAAATTTACAACTATTAAGCAACAGTAAAGCAGAAAAGAAATAGACCAAGATTTTAGAAAATATTATGATCCTGTTTGTGGTAAAAGATGAAATCAAGCCTGATTAAACAATAATATAAGTTTGTTAGATGAAAATTGCAAAATTAAAAAAAATAATAAATAACCATACAACAATATTTAAAAATTTTACTTATATATCCATATTAGAAATTTTTATTCTAATTTCACCTCTTATTACTTATCCATATTTAGTCAGAACGCTAGGTTCGGAATTGTATGGACTGGTAATTACAGCTCAGGTAATTGCAAGCTATGCTGCTATTGTGGTTAATTTTGGCTTTAGAAGGATTGGTGCTAAAGATATTTCAATTTATAGAACAAATAGAGAAAAATTGTCCGAAACATTATCTACAATCTTTACGATTCGTTTTATCCTTTGGTGTTTGAGTCTCGCAATATATCTTCTTGTTATTAAATTCGTTCCCATATATAATGAACATTTTTTTCTTTTCCTTTTTTCATTCGGAATCACTTTGAACGACTTACTATTTCCCCAATTTTTTTTTCAAGGTATTGAAAAAATGAAATTTATAACCTTCATCAATATTGGCATCACAACATTGTTCATCATTCTGGTTTTCACTTTTATAAAAGATGAAACAGATTATTATCTTGTCCCCCTCTTAAAAACTGTAGAATATTTTCTCGCCGGCATTATTTCTCTATTTATCATTTTTTTCAAAGAAAAATTATGGTTTACATTTCCAACCCGCAAAACAATCACTTATCATATTAAGGAAGCATTGCCTATTTTTTCAACAGAAATTATTTCTACCATTAAAGATAAATTCAGCTATATTCTATTAGGTTCTTTTGTAGGTATGCAAGAAGTTGTTATTTACGATTTAGGTTCTAAATTCACAACAGTATTAGTGAAGCCAGCTTCAATTTTATCTACTGTACTCTTCCCGAAAATTGCTAATGAAAGAAATATCAATTTATCTATTAAAGTATCTTTATTCTTATCAATCTGCATGATTTTACTTATTTTCTTATTCAATATTATATTACCATATGTCGTTCCTTTCTTTCTGCCGGAAGCAATTGATCTTCTTCCTTTAAGAATATTCTTATTAGCACCATTATTTTTGTCTATAAGTTCGTTTCTTGCGTCCAACAATATAATTGCTTTGGGCTACAACAAATATATTTTATACAGCATAATAGTTACAACGATAGTATATGTCATTGCCACAATTTCTTCTTACTATTTCAATATTTTGGATAATATATTGGTATTTATAATTATAACTGTTCTTGCATATTTTGTAGAACTAATTTACCGAATATATGTTTCACGTAAAATTATCAAAAAAGAATCACTAAAAAATGTCGCTTAACTATTTGTCTCAATTAAGTTGGCAAGTCCATATATTTAAAAAACGGAACAATAATGAAAACAGTTGACGTATTAATATCCGGCTCTTTGGATAGTCCTATTGGTCCAACAGGTACAATTAAAAGATTATTAAAAAATAAGGAATACTTAAGATCAAGAGGATATGAGTTAAATATTTTCTCTCATGATAATTTAAAAAACACCAATGATAAAACAAATTCATTCCAAACAAAAAAAGGAAGTGATCTCAAAAATATAAAATCCATACTAAAGCATTATATAAAAAAAAGCCGTATTTTAAGTGTCCTTTTCACGATAAGATCATTATATTTTGCTCGAAAATTAATAACATATTACAATAATCTTGAGAGGAAGCCTGATATAGTAGTATTTCACAATTTCTTTGTATATGAGCAATATACAAAAGTAATCAAAATGCAAGTAAAAAAAGTACACTTTTTTCATAATGATGGTTTAAAATTTGCAATGCTTTATGATTCATATCCTAAACTTCGTAATTCTCATTTTGCT
>DUUN01000858.1 GCA_012841535.1 Gallicola sp.
GTTAAAATTTGCAAAAATTCTACAAAAATTATAATTATAGACATAGTTAAAAAATAGTTTTTAAACTTTTTCATACTATCAAATAATATATACATAAAAAATCCGAAGGGCATAAATATTATTAAATTACCAAATATATTATAGAACATAATTGAAAAATTTATAGTACCCTTACTAAATCCTAAAAGATAGTATTTAATAATTGCAAAAGGCTTTAAATTATAGTTGTTTTTTATGTACAAAATAAAGTCGTCTGTATCATAAAATACTCCCATGCCCTTTTTTAAAAATATGGCTATAGTTAATATTAACAAATACTGTATAAATAACAATATTATATTTTGTCTTACAATCCTTAACTTACCTGCCCTACTATCCATATCTTTTATATAGGACCAAGAGGATATTATAGTAAGAGAACCACTAATTAATCCAATTAAAATAAGGTTTTTAAATTCTACAATATATTCAAAACCACTTATTATTATTTTAAAAATTAAAAGAAATGTTAACAATATTAATCCGATAATTAATATTCTAAATAATTTTCCTATTTGTTTATTCATTATGCTACCTTGTTATTTTTTAGTTTAGTATTACAACTATCTCTTATTGTAACAGAAAACCTCAATAGTAAGACTATTAAGGTTTTATATGTTTATTCAACAGCTTTTAATGCTTCAACCATATTTATATTCTTAAGCTTTCTATGAACTACAAGCATTACTACTACAGCAAATAATATTGTAATTACACCTGAAGTAATGAAGTTTGTTAAATATAAATGAGGATCTAACATAGCTGTATCTGGTATTAAATTATTTATTATTATATAGTGCATTAAAAAACCTATTAAATATCCTGCAAAAATACCGAATATTGTTAATATAAATGTTTCCCTATAAACATAGGCTGTTACTTCTTTATCGTAAAAACCTAAAACTTTTATAGTTGAAAGTTCCCTAATCCTTTCCGACACATTTATATTAGTTAAATTATACAGAACTACAAAGGCCAATATACAGGAACAACTTATTATTACAAAAACCAGTACATCTAATGTTCCTAGTAGATTGTCTATCATATTCTTTAATTGGTTGTTGTTATAAACACTAAGAACTGCATCGTTGTTATTTATCTCTTCAGTAATTTCGCTTTTCTCTTCTTCTTTGTTGGTGTTAAATTGAAGTATATTTCCATTGACTTCATAATCTTTATTAAATATATTTTCATAGTATCCCGATGTCATATACAAATAATGACCTGCATAATTTTCTGTTATATCTACAATTCTAATTTTAAACTTATCCCCATTTTCGTCTTTAACAGAAATTTCCTCACCGGCCTTTATATCTAATAAGTCAGCTAATTTTTCAGAAATTACAGCTCCCTTATCTGTTAATTTGATTTTCTTTTGGTTCTTTCTTCCTCTTAACTTTATAAATTCATCTAGTTTATTGGATTCCTTAGGTGTTATTAAGGTAACGGAATTATCGGGACCAACTTTTGAATCCACCGTTAAAATATTTAAATTAACAGGAGTTTCTTTTTTAATTTTTTTCTTATTAGCTATAATCTTTTCATATTTTTCAAAACCTGAAGGACTAAAATCTTCGTTATAAACAGAAATAATATCGTAATTAAATATTTGATGATACTGTTTATTTTCCATACTGGTTATTGAATCCTTAATTCCAAATCCCATAAAAATTAGTCCAGTACAGCCGGAAATACCAATTATAGTCATGAACATTCTTCTTTTGTATCGGAATAAATTTCTCATAGTAACTTTATGCATAAAGCTTAGACGTTTCCATATAACTGTTATTCTTTCTAAAAATATTCTGGTACCACTTCTTGGAGGTTTTCCTCTCATTAAAATTGCAGCATTGTCCCTTAAACTATCTCTAGAAGCTATAGCTCCTGCAACTGCTGTACATAAAACCCCTATTAAAAACGCCAGTAGACTATATTTAAAATTAAATGGAATATTAACTGTATCAAAAACATAATTAGAGGCATAGGCTGTAAATATTAAAGGTGATATTAGTTTATGTCCTAAAAATATACCTAAAATAGAACCTAATACCGAGGCCACTCCACCATATATGAAATATTTTTTCATAATTTGGGAATTTGAATAGCCTAAAGCCTTTAATGTACCTATTTCTAGTCTTTGTTCATCAACCATTCTGGTCATAGTAGTTAACGATACAAGTAAGGCAATAAAAAAGAAAAATACCGGAAACACATTACTAATTATTCCAAGTCTTTCTGCTTCATCATAAAAAGTGTATATATTTGAATTACTTTCTCTAGAATCTACTGTATATCTTGGTGCCATTAAAGCATTTAGGGCTCTTCTTGCCTCATTTAACTTTTCTTCTGCTTCTGCAATCTCTTTTTCAGCCTTTTCTTTTTCCCCTTTAAAAAGTTCCTCGTTTTCCTCTAATAGCTTTTCATTTTTCTCTAACTCACTAAGTCCTTCTTCTAGCTTTAATTCTCCCTTAGACTGCTCTTCATCTAATGACACGTAAGCCGAGTCTATTTGAGCCTGAGCCTCAATTAAAGCTTTTTCTCCTGCTTGAAACTCCCTTTTACCTGCTTCAAACTCAGCTTTTTTAGCTTCAAACTCCTTTTTACCTTCAACAAAGGTTTTTTCCTGTTGTTCTAGTAAGGATTTAACAGGTTTTAATTCATCTAAAGATTTTCTAAAATCCTCTATTTTTTCTTGTTCTTTCTTTATTAAAGATTTTAATTCTTCTATTCTACTATTATTTACACCAGGTAAATTAGAAATACCATCTAATAGTTCTTGAATATTATTATTTATTCTTTCTATTTCCCCATTACTAATGGCTATAAGACTATTTAAATTATCTACCTGACTGTTGTATATTTCCCAAGCAGAATCCAATTGTACCCTTCCAGAATCAATTTCCGCCTGAGCCTTTAATATTTCCGTTTCACCATAAGTTAGCTCTGCTCTTTTACTTTCAAGTTCTGTCTTGTTTTTCGTAATCTCAGATTGAGCAGCAATTAAATCCTGTTTAGCTTTGGATATTGAAGAAATTAACTCTAATTTTCCTTTATTATATTCAGAATAACCATCTTCAATTTTTTTCTTGGCATCCTTTAATTCTTTTTCTGTATCTGAAATTTTGTTTTTTGCATCGAGGATTTCATTTTCCCCTTCTTTAATTTTTTCAGATACTTCTGCCTTTTTATCATCAAAGGCTTCTCTTTTTCTTGAAGATAATGCATCTTCTAAATTATTTTTATGCTCCTTAGCAATTTTTTTATAGTTCTCATTACTGAAATTTAAATTCTTTAAATCCTTAAAAGTTATTTTAGCTACAGAATAATTATCTAAATTAAAATTATCTTCATTAATAAATCCTAAACCCTTTATTATTCCATCACCAATTAAACTATTACCTAAATTTATACTGTCAACATAGTCAGGACTTGTAGCAAAACCGACAATTTTATATTTATAGTTTTCTAAAGAATATTCTTCATCCTCTTCTACATATTCTTTAGCAAAAGATATATAGTCTCCAATTGAATATTCATCCTTTAAATCATCATTTAGAACTATTTCCTCATTTGATTTAGGTAATTTACCCTCTGTGATTTTTATTGTATTTATTTTTTTAGTAATGGAGTTTAGTCTAATTAATTTCTCTTTGTCCTTAGTTTCTACATCATAATTATAGGCCGTTTCAATATTATCTATATTAGAAGAGTTTTTAATTATTTCAATATCCTCATCTTCTAAACCATATGTAGATGAAACAATAATATCTACTCCATTTGTTTCCCTAAAATAATCATCTGCTCTTTCAGCCATAATAGGACTTGTTATTTTAAGTCCTACAAAAATTAAAACACCAATTGAAACCATTAGCAGTATGGATATAACCCTTCCCTTGCTCTTTCTTATTTCCCTAAGAATATCTTTATTTAAAGCTTTCATACTACCACTCTATTTCATCAATTGAAACTGGATTTTCATTTATGGTAATATTTCTCACAACAGCATCATTGATTTCTATAACTCTATTAGCTATTGGAGCAATAGCCTTATTATGGGTGATTATTACAACTGTAGTACCTGTTTCTATACATGTTTGTTGTAATAATTTCAATACTGACTTACCTGTTTTATAGTCTAGTGCACCAGTTGGTTCATCACATAAAAGCAATTTAGGGTTCTTAGCTATAGCCCTGGCAATTGCAACCCTTTGTTGTTCTCCACCGGATAATTGAGCAGGGAAATTATTAAGTCTATTACCAAGGCCAACATCTATTAAAACGCTTTCGGCATCTTTAGCATTTTCAACTATTTGTGAGGCTAACTCTACATTTTCTAAAGAAGTTAAATTTGGAACTAAATTATAAAATTGAAAAACAAAACCTATTTCATAACGGCGGTACTTTGTTAACTGTTTATCGTTATAACCTGAAATATCCTTACCATCTACTATTACCTGGCCCTTGTCGTTTTTATCCATTCCGCCTAATATATTCAACACAGTGGATTTTCCAGCACCACTAGGACCAACTATTATTGCTAATTCACCTTTTTCAATAGTAAAATTAATCCCCTTATTAGCATATATAGTTGTATCTCCCATTTTATAAGTTTTATAACTGTCTATCATTTCAACAAAACTCATATTTTCACATCCAAACATATTTTTTCATACTATTAAAATTATACACCATATGACTGAAAATAATCCTAATATAAATATATTCTCTACATATTAAATATTTTATATACTATAATATTTTCTCCTTTATTTAAATAATTAAATAAAATTAGCTACAGTATAATATAAAAAACCAGAGCAAAATTTCCGCTCTGGAAAAAGTTCAACTTTTTATAGTCACCTTAGTTTACTACATTCTAATTATTTTTTATTTACAAATAGACTAAAACAGGCTCTAGTAGTATAATGTTAAGGAAATGAAAGAAGGTTTTTATGGCAAATACTTTAACTTACACAAGTATTCGAAAACTTAATAGCAAAATACTTATAGATGTACGAAGTCCTTTGGAATTCCAAGAGGGAACAATTCCTAACTCAATAAATATTCCGGTTTTATTAAATGAAGAAAGAAAAGAAGTTGGTACTTTATATTCTAAAGGTAAAATAGACGAGGCTAAATTATTAGCAGTAGAATCTATTTCAAAAAGACTACCGGATATTTTTAGTAATTTTTTAGAACTGAAAAATAAATTTGAAAATATTGTTATTTTTTGTGCTAGAGGTGGTTACAGAAGCAAGTCACTTTCCAGTTTTTTAAATTCCCTTGATATTTCCAATACTCGTATTGAAGGTGGATATAAAAGCTATAGAAATTATGTTATCAACAATATGAACTATTTTATATCTAAAATTACACCTATTGTATTATATGGGAATACAGGTTGTGGCAAAACTGAAATTTTACAAAATTTAAAATTAAAGGGCTACCCTGTAATTGATTTAGAAAATTTAGCTGGTCATAGAGGCTCTATTCTTGGAGCAGTAGGATTAAAAGAACAACCTAAACAAAAAATGTTCGAGTCCTTACTTTTTGAAGAAATTTCCAAATATGAAAACAAATATGTTTTTATAGAAGGAGAATCAAAGAGAATTGGTAAAATTTCCATTCCTGAACTACTTTATAAAAAAATGGCAACTTCCATAAATATAAAAATAGATGCCCCTATTGAAGAAAGAGTAAAAAGATTAGTTAAGGAATATGCTTTACCACAAAACAAAGAGGATATAAAAAACTCTATAGACTATATGAGAAAATATATTTCAAACAAGGCTGCTAACAGTCTACTAGAAGCTTTAGATAGAAATGAATATGATTATATTGCAAAAGAGCTTTGTATTAATTACTATGACAAAAAATATAGAAATAGAGTAAGTAACTTTGATTTTCAATTTACAAATAATAATGCCAAAGAAGTTACAGAGGAAATTATAGAAAAAACTAAATACTTATTTAAATGATTTAATAGATTATATAGCAATATTGGGAGATTATTTTTTAATAAACTTCAGATATTGCTTTTTATTTGTCATCCTTATTTACTTCTATAAAATCTCTTATATTCAAATTTTATTCATAAAAATTAATTATTCCAATATTTGTATCATTTTTACTATATACTTAAAATAAATGTCACAAAAAGTACTTTTTACCAGTTTATATTCATAAGGAGGGTAAATATGATATTATTTCTGCTTAATCTTATTGAAGATAA
>DUUN01000413.1 GCA_012841535.1 Gallicola sp.
AAAATATTTTTAAATATATTAATAAAAAACTTGACCTAGTTATTTACAACCTGGGCTATTTACCAAAAGGCAATAAGGACATAACTACAGATTATGTAACAGTAATAAAGAGTTTAGAATATGTTTTAAATTTTTTAAATATTAATGGGATTGTTATAATAACCTTTTATCCAGGTCATAGTAGTGGTAAATTAGAATCAATAGAAATTGAAAAATACTTAGCTGATTTAAATCAGAAAAATTATAATGTATTAAAATATTATTTTGTAAATCAAATAAATAATCCACCATATGTAGTGGTTATAGAGAGGTTAAATTGAAAAATACTATAGTAGTAGGTGCAGGACCAGCAGGGATTTTAGCTGCAATTACAGCAAAAACAAATAATAATAATGTTTTAATTTTAGAAAAAAATGAGAAAATTGGAAAAAAATTATATATAACAGGAAAAGGCAGATGCAATATTACTAATTATTCACCTATAGAAGAATTTTTTCCTATGATAAATAGTAATCCTAAATTTATGTATAGTTCCCTATATAATTATACAAATATGGATGTTTTGAAATTACTTGAAGATTATGGATTAAAATATAAGGTTGAAAGAGGAAATAGAGTATTTCCAGAAAGTGATAAATCAAGTGATGTTATAAAAACTTTCAATAAAATTTTATCAGACTTAAATATTAAAGTGATATTAAATGAAGATATTAGATTTATAGAGAAACAGGACAATACTTTTAAAGTATATGGGAGAGCTAATAAATATGAATCTGATTTTCTAGTAATAGCAACAGGTGGAATTTCATATCCGGCAACAGGTTCAACAGGAGATGGTTATAAATTTGCTAAAACTTTTGGACATAGTATTAAAGAATTAAAACCAAGCTTGGTACCTATGGAAATAAAGTCTAATTATTTAAAGGAATTACAAGGGATTAGCTTAAAAAATATTGAATTAACTGTAAAGTTGAATAATAGGGTTATATGTAAGGAATTTGGAGAATTATTATTTACTCATTTTGGTTTATCTGGTCCAATAGTTTTGAAAGCATCAAATTCAATTTCAAATATAGGGGAAAATTCTATTATTTCTATAGATTTAAAACCTAAATTAAGTCCCGATACTTTAGATAAAAGAATACAAAGGGATTTTACTAAATATAGTAATAAAAATTTAGAAAATGCTTTAGGAGATTTGTTAATAAAGAAATTAATACCTGTAATTTTAAATGAATCTGGAATTAATCCTTATAAGAAAGTTAATCAAATTACAAAAGAGGAAAGACTTAGATTAGTTAATACAATTAAGAATTTAGAGTTTAATCTAATAGGATTAAGACCTATTAAAGAAGCAATTATTACAAAAGGGGGAGTTTCTGTAAAGGAAATAAATCCTAAAACTATGGAAAGCAAAATAATTGATAATCTATATTTTGCAGGAGAAGTTATTGATGTTGATGCTATGACGGGAGGATATAATTTACAGATTGCTTATTCTACCGGATATGCTGCAGGAGAAAGTATAAAGGAAAAAAGTAATGAATTATGAAATTATTATAGATAATTATGTAAATAAAAACTTAGAAGAAATTTCTGAGGAAATTGTAAAGATGGTAAGAGAAACCAATATAAATGTAGATTCGTTAATAGTACAGCTTCCCAAAGAAATGTATTATTTAGATGAGAATATTCTAGAAAAACTAGGCAATATCAATATTTTTATTACTAATAATGTAAATAATAATATAGATGATAAAAGAATAATTGTAAAAATTAAAGAAAAGAAAATTTTTAGAATTGCCATAGATGGACCATCAGCTTCAGGGAAAAGTACAATTTCAAAATATTTAAGCGAAATTTTATCTATAGATTATTTAGATACAGGAGCTATGTATAGAGCAATTACATTCTATTTGTTAGAAAAAGGATACTCCTTAGAAGATGAGGATAAAATTGAAAAGGGAATTGAAAATATTATTATTGAATACAAAAATAACAATATTTTTTTAAATAAAAAATTATTAGAAGATGAATTAAGGACAGAGGCTGTTACAAAAAGTGTATCCTTGGTTTCTAGTTATAGCAGTGTTAGAAATAAATTAGTTCATATTCAAAGGAATATTGCTGAAAAAAACTCTATAATATTAGATGGAAGAGATATAGGAACAGTTGTTTTACCTAATGCAGAATATAAATTTTTCTTAATTGCTGATGCTGAGGTACGTGCAAAAAGAAGGTTAAAGGATAAGAATAGTAGATTAAATATGACCTTTGATGAAATAGTTAAAGATATTGAGAGAAGGGATTATCTTGATTCAACTAGAGCTATTTCACCTTTGAAAAAGGCAGAAGATGCTGTTATTATAGATTCTTCTAAATTATCTATTAATGAAGTAGTAGAAAATATGTTAAAGATTATTCGAGGTATGTAATGTATTGGTTTTTTAGAAATATTTTGTGGGTATTATTAAGAATTATATTTAGAATTGAAATTCATGGAAAAGAAAATATGAATACAAATGGGAAACTTATTATTTGTTCAAACCATATTAGTCTATTAGATCCATTAATTCTGGCCATAACCTATAATAGACAAATTCATTTTATGGCAAAAAAAGAATTATTTGAAATTCCCATAGTAGGTAAACTGTTTTATAAAGTTGGAGCATTTCCAGTTGATAGGAAAAAAGCTGATTTAAAAAGTATAAAACAATCTTTAAAAATATTAAAGGAAGATAAGGTTTTAGGGATTTTTCCAGAAGGAACAAGAGTAAAGACAATAGATACAAATAATGTAAAAGATGGTATAGGCATGATGGCTAATAGAGCCAATGCAGATATTTTACCAGTTCATATAGAGACAAATTATAAATTATTTAGAAAGGTAAAAGTAAGTTATAAGCCTGTAGTAAAAATAGATACTTTTTCAGAAATACCAAAAGAGGAAAAGAACAGAACTATTACCTTGGCAGCTTATAATGAAATATATGATTTATCGGAGTAATTATGGAAATATATATTGCAGAAAATGCAGGATTTTGTTTTGGAGTAAAAAGAGCTATAGATATAACAGAGGAAGCTTTAAATAGTTTAGTAAAAACAAATTCTTTAGGATTATTAATACACAACAAACAAGAAGTAGAAAGATTAGAGAAAAAAGGTCTTAATGTTTTACAAGATGTAAAACAAGTAGAAGATAAAGAAAATTTAATAATTAGAAGTCATGGTGAGACTTTAAAGAAAAAGAAAGAAATTAAAAGTCTAGGATATAATCTTATAGATGCAACTTGTCCGATTTTGTTATCTATCTATAAAAAAATACAAAAAGCAGAATCAGAAGGATATACTATTGTAATAATTGGTGATAGGAATCATCCGGAGATTATTGCAATGTGTGGTCAAATTTCAAGTGAAGCTATTATAATAAATAGTGTTGAAGAGGCAGAAAAGTTAAAAAATAAAAAAAATTTATATATTATCTCTCAAACTACTAATTTAATAGAGAAATTTTTGAAATTATCTGATATAATAAATAGAAGTAATACTAATGTAGTGATAAAAAATACAATATGCAATGCTACAAAATTAAGACAACAGTCAGCAGTTGAATTAGCAAAACAAATGGAAGCAATGATTGTTATTGGAGGAAAAACGAGTTCAAATACTAACAAACTCTATGAATTGTCCAAGAAGCATTGTAAAAATTCATTTAGAATTGAGACAATAAATGATTTATCTTTACAAGAAGTATTGAAATATAAAAAAATAGGGATTACCGCAGGTGCGTCTACACCTGAATGGATAATTGAGGAGGTTGTTCAAGTAATGGACAATTACAGCAAAGACGAGTTTATGGAGCAAGTAGAAGGAAGTATAACTAAGATATACCCTAAAGATGTAGTTAAAGGTAGTGTTATTTATGTTACTGATAATGAAGTTATGGTAAATATTGGTTATAGTTCAGATGGGATAATTAAATTAGATGAATTATCAACTGATCCAGACAAAAAACCTAAAGATCTTTTCACAGAGGGTCAAGAAATAGAAGTTTACGTTATTAAACTTGACGATGGTGAAGGAAACGTAGTTTTATCTACGAGAAGAGTTGAGGGCTTGAAAAACTGGAAAAAACTCGTAGAAATTTATGAAAATGACGAAACAGTAAATGCTGAAGTTATTAAGGAAGTTAAAGGTGGTTTGTTAGCTTCTATACTTGGTATCAATGCTTTTATTCCTGGTTCTCAGATTACTACTTCTTATGTAAAAGATTTATCACCATATGTTGGTCAAACATTAGAATGTAAAATTATAAGTATAGACGAAAAGAAAAGAAGATTAGTTTTATCGAGAAGACAAATAGAAGAAGCTGCCGAAAAAGAAAGAATTGACAAAGCTTGGGAAAATATCGAAGTAGATAAAATACTTCCTGGTAAAGTTGAAAGATTAACAGATTTTGGTGCTTTTGTTGATGTTGGTGGAATTGATGGATTAATTCATATTTCTGATATTTCATGGAGAAGAATAAAACATCCTTCAGATGTATTAACAGTTGGTGATGAAATCGAAGTTAAGGTACTTAGAGCAAACAAGGAAAAGAACAGAATATCATTAGGATTAAAACAACTTACTAAAAAACCATTTGAATTATTTATGGAAAATAATAATGTTGGGGATATTGTAACAGGTGAAGTTGTTAATCTATTAGATTTTGGAGCATTTGTACGTCTTGAAGAAGGAGTTGAAGGATTAGTACATGTATCACAAATAAGCTATGAACATGTTGAAAAACCTTCAGATGAATTAAATATTGGAGATAAGATTCAAGTAAAAATACTAGATATTAATCCAGAAACTAAAAGAATTGCATTAAGTATAAAAGAAACTTTAGAAAAACCAGAAATGCCAGAAAAACCTGCACCAAAAAAAGTTTCAAAACCTAAAGAAGAAAAAATACCTGAATATGAAAATCAGGAGTTAGAACATAATTTAGGTGAAATTTTAGATGCAGAATTAAACAAAAATACTGAAGAATAAAATTAATAAATAAAGGTAGAGTGGTCTCTATCTTTTTTATTTGATACTCTCTTTTTATTATTTGTCTCAGAAAGGTATTCTATGTATAGCAGAAAAGATCAAGAAAATTTTGAAGATAGGTTTTTAAGTGAATTTGCAGCAAAAAGTAAATTTGCAACTAGAAAAAGATTTGAGGAACAAGATTTTTTAAGGACTTCATATCAAAGAGATAGAGATAGAATTATTCATTCAAAATCATTCAGAAGGTTAAAACATAAAACTCAAGTTTATATTTCTCCTGAAAAAGATCATTATAGAACAAGATTAACACATACATTAGAAGTAGCTCAAATAGCCAGAACTATAGCTAGAGCTTTAAGATTAAATGAAGATTTAACAGAGGCTATAGCTTTAGGTCATGACTTAGGGCATACTCCTTTTGGACATATGGGAGAGGAAGTATTAAATGAATTAAATCCTTTTGGATTTAAACACTACCTACATTCTGTAAGAGTAGTGGATTTATTAGAAAACTCTAAAGAAAGATCTGGTTTAAATCTAACAGAAGAAGTATTAGATGGAATTGCAAATCATACAGGAAATAACATAGCTAAAACTATGGAGGGAAAGATTATTAAATTTGCAGATAGAATTGCATATATTAATCATGATATTGATGATTCTATTAGAGCAGGAATTTTAAGCGAAACTGATATACCAAAGGATATTTCAAAATCCCTTGGTACCTCTTCTAGTATTAGAATTAATACTTTAGTAAATGATGTTATTAAGAATAGTTATTTAAAAAACAATATAGAAATGTCCAGTAATAAGGCTAAAATGATGAATGAATTAAGGAAATTTATGTTTGAGCGGGTTTATTATAATCCAAAAGTTAAAAATGACGAGGTTAAAGCTAAAGGAATAATTGAGAATCTTTATAGCTATTATAAAAAATATTTTAATAAGCTTCCAAAAGCTCATGTAGATTTTTATAAAAATAATGAAATTTTAAAAAATTCTTCTAAAGATGAAATAATTACAGATTATATAGCAGGAATGACGGACACTTTTGCAATTCATAAATATATGGATTTATTTGTACCTAAACAGTGGACAATTTAGGAGGTAAATATTGGCATATATTCCGGAAGATAAAATCGAAGAAATAAAAGATCAATTGGATATAGTTAATATTATTTCAGAATATGTTGATTTAAAACAATCTGGCAATAATTATATTGGACTATGTCCTTTTCATAATGAAAAAACACCTTCATTTACAGTATCTAGTCAAAAAGGAATATTTCATTGTTTTGGTTGTGGTGAAGGTGGGGACACCATTTCTTTTATTATGAAAAAGGAAAATTTATCATATCCTGAAGCTATACAGTTTTTAGCAGACAAATTAGGTATTTTTATAGAAACTGGAAAGGTTGATAAGGAATTATACGAGCATAGAAAAAAATTGTTTGCTATAAATAATGAAGCAAAACTTTTTTTCTTTCATAATCTTC
>DUUN01000071.1 GCA_012841535.1 Gallicola sp.
CAATTTTCATCAAAATAATCTACATAAAACCCATTCTGCCTATCGCTAATAACTTGGGTAGCAATAAATTTATCATATACAAAGTACATTTTATAATCTGTAATGTTGTCTGCTAAAAATTTCTCACAAATTAATCTATATGGTATATCCTTATATATCCATTCACCAGTATAAAAAAATAAGTTCTCGTTTTCCCATTTTTTCATAATCTTAACAGCTTTCTTTTGATTGAATTTGGATTTGTCTTTACAAATAATTACTCTTCCTGATGAATTGTTCGGCTTGAACACAAATTGGTCTGGTAAAATAGAAAACTCAACTTCATCGACATTATTATACACATATAAAAGATCATTTAAAAATCTATTTCCTATTTTTCCCTTAACGTATTCTCTAACTAATACTTTATCGGCACATTGAACCATTAAAGAATTTCGATAGTTTAATTTTAACCATTGGATTTTTTCGCTAAAAGTAACAGGTTTGTCCAAATTAGGAAAAACACCGAATAATTTCTTATATTTATTTCGAATAAAGGCCATCGGAAAGTGACGGACGTAAAAGCTTTGTTTCTTTTTCCTAAGTCTTTCATATGCATAATATAAAAAGCTTTTCTTAATAATTCCTTTGATCATAATTAATAAGCTCCTTTCTTTGTGTTTTTGTTAATTTTTACATGTTTTCATTTTAACCTTAATATATTTGATTTTTTCAATATGCGCTTTAACCTTATTAATATTAATAAAAAAGTGCAATAAGTATTTTAGATTATTTTTTAAGTTTAACGGGACTAATTTTACTGCTTCATCATAAATTTGTATAGCTTTATTCTTCTCACCCATTTGCAAATAATAAGGAATCAACGACATTAGGCGGCTACTTTTCAAATAAGGGTGAAAGTTTAAGTACTTTTTGTATTTATTGTTTATTGACATAATTCCCTGAATCCTGTTCAATGGGTCAGATGTTATACGCTCGTTTCCGTGTATATAATAATTAACCAGTGGTTCATCTACATAGTCAACTTTATATTTTTTTACAATCCTTAACCAAAGTTCAAAATCTTGGCAAGATTTTAAGCTTGTATCGAACATACCACAATCCTGAAAACACTCTTTTTTTATTAATGGAAATGATGTAGAACCAATAAAATTAGTCCTAAATAACTGATCAAATACATATCCTTTATAAAATTTAACTTTCCTAATTTTCGTTACTCCGTATAACTCATCAATTGTAAAAGATCGACAATACACCAAACCAACTTCAGGTTCTTTAAATAATTTCAACTGTTTTTCTATTTTAGCAGGCAACCATTCGTCATCATCATCTAAGAATGCAATAAAATTACCATGGGAGTTTTTTATACCTGTATTTCTTGCTGCACAAGCCCCTTTATTTTCGGTATGTTTAATATATCTTATCCGTTTATCTTTTTCTTTTATAGATAAAATCATTTCTTCAACAGTTTTGCGCTCTTTAAAATCATCAGGGCTGTCATCTACAACAATAATTTCTAAATTTCGATATGTTTGATTTATAACGCTTTCTACTGCTCTATTGACCATTTTAGGAGGTCTCTTATAGGTAGTTATTACTGCACTAATCAAATTTTTACTCATTATTATTTATCCTTTTCCTTTAAATTCTTTTCTTCAATTACTCCAGAATCTGTTGAACCACCATCTACTACTACAATTTGTCAAATAGTGTTTAGAAATCAGCACTGTTAAATAATTTAATATTTAATTTTGCCGGTACTAAACCTCAATTTCCATCCCTGGATAGACATATGCTAGGCGTGAGGATTTTTTTATAAATTTTATGGGAAGAAAAGTAGCTTTCGTATTTTTTTATTTTTGACTTTAATAAAATCTTCTGCATGACATTTCTCTCATAAGCTTCACTAATTCTCCCATCACCATATACGTAAATCGGCTGTATAGTAACTGTTTGCCTTGATAATTAAATAATCCTATATCTGGAATCCCATCCACCGGTCCATAAAACCCTAATTATCTTCTTTTTAGTATATTTTCTATTTTTTCTTTTACCATACCATCTAACTCCTAGCATTGTTTTTCAATTGGTAACTTAATCCAACTACCAAGTAAATAATCATAAGATTCAGGGACGAATTTATCAAATCCTGAAGCGGGATAAAGGGTTAATTCGCCAAAATATAAATGCCCAATTGCTTCATAAAAATCAACTCTCATAAAAGGTATATTCTTAGATAATTTTTCGGCATATTCAACCATATTATCAAAATTCTTGGGCTTGGACATTTTAACTCCAGTGCCTGGATGATTAAACCTTCCAAAAGGCATAAGATTCCAATTTACATCATAAATATCAATATTCAATCCTGTTGGGGAATTTCTATTTGTACAGACAAATATACATTTTACTTCTCCATTAAAGCACATAAATTTATAATCTTTCAACTCTTTACCTGATTCCTCTACCATATACTTTTCACAGATAATTCTTGGTTCTACATTTTTATATGGCCATTCTCTGCCATTCCAAAACCAATTTTTTTTCATCCACATTTTAAGTTTACTTTTTGTTTCTTTAATATTTAATTCTGATTTATCAGTACAAATCAAATTAGATCCTGAACCATGCGTGCACTTTAAAACGAATTGATTGGGTAATTGTGCCCAGTCAATATCTTCCACACTA
>DUUN01000398.1 GCA_012841535.1 Gallicola sp.
ATGGATAATAAATTCATTTAATACTGTTTGTAGCCTGTATAAACTCTTTTATTTACTTAGAAAACTATTAATTACTAAGTTAGTGTTTTTATAAATTATTTTTTATCTTCTTTATTATTTTTTGAATTTAATTTACTATCAGCAATTTTAAGACTTGTTTTACGAACCCTTTCCCAATGTTTGTACATCATGTCCTTAGTTTTCTCTATATTATTTTTTTCCAATAAATCTAGAATCTTTCTATGTTCATCAATGGAAAATCTCCTCATATCCTCATCATCAAAATATAGATATTTTAATCTAGTAACGTGTAGTTGCAACATGTTTATTATATCTATTAAGTAAGAGTTATTAGATAATTCTACTAAATAATCATGAAAATCATTGTCTAATTTTACTACTTCTTGTAAGGATTCTTTTTTAGAAGCTATATTAAAATTATCTAATAGGATATTTAAATATTCTATATCTTCTTCTCTTATATTAGGAAAGGCTGATTCTATAGCAAATACCTGTAAATTAGTAAGTACTAAATAACAATCATCCATATCCTTTAAATTAATAGCTTCAACAATTGTAGATTGTCCTGGAATTATTTTAACTAGCTTAACTTCCTTTAAAAGTTGTATGGCCTCTCTAATAGGAGTTCTACTTACTCCAAAATATTCTGTTAATTCTGTTTCATTAAGTTTTTCTCCAGGCTTGAGAGTTCCTTTTATAATTAAATCCAAAAGTTCATTATATACTATTTCTTTTGTACTTTTTTTATGTACTTTATTTTCTTGCTTAGGTAATGGCATGATATTTCCTCTTTTCTATATAAAATGATAAATTATTATTAATCTTAGTATATTTTCTATATTTTATCATACATTTAGGTAGGAGCGTTATATTAGAAATAAAATAGTTGATAAATTGACGTTCATATTCTAATAATATATACTATAACCAAAGATATATGCAATATATTACATATTACAAAGGAGGATATTATTTTGAATTGGTCTAAAAAAAACATAGATTTAACTAAGGATTTAATTTCTAAGCAATCGTATTCAGGAAGGGAAAAAGATGCTGTTGAAGTTTTAAAACAGTTTTATAAAGATTGTGGATTTGATGAAATAATAGTAGATAAGTATGGTTCTTGTATTGGTGGAATCCATGGAAAGAGAAGTGATGGAAATAACCTTATTACTTTATTTGATGGACATATTGATACTGTTGAAGTAGACGAAAAAAAATGGACCTATCCTCCCTTTGGAGCAGTAGAGGATAATGGTAAAATTTATGGCCGAGGTGCTTCTGACATGAAGGGGGCTTTAAGTTCAATGGCTGTAGCAGTAGCAAAGTTTGCGGAAGAAAGTAAGAAAGATTTTTCAGGGAAAATTTATGTTTCCGGATCCGTATTTGAAGAAATATTTGAAGGTGTAGCTCCAAGATCTGTTAGCGATATAACTAATCCGGATTTTGTAATAATCGGGGAAGCTTCCGAATTAAATCTTAAAATAGGCCAAAGGGGTAGAGCTGAAATAGTAGTAGAAACATATGGTACTTCTGCCCATTCTGCCAATCCAGAAAAAGGTATAAATGCTGTTTTATTAATGTCTGAACTTATACAAAGAATAGAAAATATTAAACCACCTTACCAAGAAAAATTAGGGGAAGGAATATTGGTTCTTACAGATATTATTTCTAAACCATATCCTGGTTCATCGGTTATTCCAGATTATTGTAGAGCAACTTATGATAGAAGATTATTAGTAGGGGAAACTGTCGATTCTGTACTAGACCCAATAAGAGAGGTCATTAATAAGTTTAAGGAAGAAAAAGGTGTTGAAGTAAAGGTTTCTATAGCTGAGGAAGAAAAGATTTGTTATACAGGAGAGAAAATAGCTAGTAGTCGATTTTTCCCAGGTTGGATATATGATAAGGATGAACCGTTAATAAGAAAGGCTTATAATGGTTTATTAAATAGTGGACTAGATCCAGAGATTACAAATTATTCTTTTTGTACTAATGGTAGTCATTATGCTGGAGAAAAGGGAATAATGACAATTGGTTTTGGTCCTTCTCATGAAAATATTGCACATACAGATGATGAATATATAGAAGTGGAGCAACTGGATAAAGCTCTTAATGGATATTTTAATATTTTAAATGAAATATATAAATAGAAGAGGATTAAATATGAATGAATTATTATTAATTAACGGACAAATTGTAACGGTAAATCCAAATAGAGATATTATAGAAAAAGGATTTATTTATATTGTTAATAATAAGATAGTAGATATTGGAGATATGAATTCTTTAGAAGGGGAAAAGTATAAGGAAGTAAGTACTAGAGATTTAAATGGGAAAGTTGTATTTCCTGGTTTTATAAATACCCATAATCATTTATTCCAAGTATTATTAAAAGGACTTGGAGATGACATGAGATTAGATAAGTGGTTATCTACAATGACTTTTCCAGCTTCAACAATATTAACAGAAGAAGATGTTTATTATGCTGCTATGGGAGGGGTTGTTGAAGGAATAAAAAGTGGTATGACCACTAATTTAGACTACATGTATGCACATAATAGGGCAAATTTATCCGATGGAATAATTAAAGCTTTTATAGATGTTGGACAAAGAGGAATATTAGCTAGATGTGTACAAAATACTGGTGAAGAATATGGAGTACAAAAAGCCACTATGCAAGACTTACATACAGTAGAAGAGGATATACGTAGGCTTTTTGAAAACTATCATAATTCTAATAATGGGAAAATAAAAATTTGGACGGGACCAGCTGCAATGTGGGAATGTACTTTAGAAATGCATAAACTTCTTTATGATTTAGCAAATGAATATAATTCATGGTATACATCTCATATTTCAGAAACACCATTTGATAGACAAGCTACAACTGAACTTTATGGCTGTAATGATTTTGAACTATTGGAAAAATTAAATATTACAGGTAGCAATGTTTTAATGGTCCATACAGTTTATTTAACGGAAGAGGAAATAGCAAGGGCAGCTAAATATAAGATGAAAATTTCTCATAATGTACTTAGTAATATGTATTTATCCTCAGGAGTTGCTCCAATTCCGGAAATGCTTAAGTCAGGATTAACTGTTGGCCTAGGAGTAGATGGAGCTGCAAGTAATAATGCACAGGATATGATTGAATTAATGAAAACTACAGCCTTATTACATAAGGTTGATAAACTAGACCCTATAGCAATGACGGCAGAAAAAGTACTTGAAATGGCAACGATTGATGGTGCTAGGGCAATAGGAATGGAAAAAGAAATTGGTTCTATAGAGAAAGGGAAATTAGCAGATTTAGTTATATTTAATCCATATTTAAATCCAAAGGCCATACCTTTACATAATCCAGTTTCAACTTTAGTATATTCTTCATCATGTCAAAATATTGAAACAGTTATTATTGACGGTAGGATTATATTGGATAATGGAAAAATAACATCTATAAATGATGAGAAAAAACTATATGAAGATATTAATAATATTGCAGAGGATTTATGTTTAAGAGCTAATATTACAAATAGAGGTTCTGGGCATAAGTGGAATCATTATTTAGACAATAATTAAGATTATTGTTTATAAATTTTCTAGGGTTTATTAAGAAAAGTAGAGGTTAGCAATGGAATTATTAGTAAATAATAAAAAATATAATATAGATATTTCACCAGGTGAAAAACTTTTAGATACATTACGAAGACTTGGCTTTAATTCTGTAAGACGTGGATGTAATACAGCATCATGTTGTGTTTGTACAGTTATTGTAGATAGAAAACCTGTTTTATCCTGTTCTTATTTAACTAATAGAGCATCTGGCAAAGAAATTTTTACAGTTGAGGGCTTTGGTGACAAAGCAAGGAAAATTGCAAGCTTATTAGCAGAAGAGGGAGCAGACCAATGCGGCTATTGTGGTCCGGCTCTTATTAATACAATAATAGGTTTAGAGTTTGAAAATGATAAGCCTACAATAGATGAAATAAATGATTCTTTAAAGGCTAATTTATGTAGATGTACAGGATATCAAGGACAATTAAGAGCTATAGAAAAGTATTTTAATATATAATGAGAGGAAAATAAAATGGAATTAAAAAAATATTTTACTCCCAGCACTATTGAAGAAGCATATGAGGTTTTAAATAAAAGCAAAAGTAATGTAATCCTTGGTGGAGGGTGCTTTTCAAGTATTTCTAAAAGGAAAAAAAACATAGGTATAGATATAAATTCTTTAGACTTGAATTATATAAAAGAAGATGAAGATACTATATTTATTGGAGCCTCTAATACTTTAAGAGATGTGGAGATAAATCCTTTAGTGAAAAAACTAGGAGATGGAATTCTTTCAAAAGCCATAAATGAAATAGGTGCAGGTATACAATTGAAAAATACTGCAACAATAGGTGGTTCTGTTTGGGCTAAATATGGATTTTCAGATATTATGCCTGTATTGTTGGTGCTAGATGCAAAATTAAGGTTTTTCAAAAAAGGTGTTATTTCTGTTTCTGAATATATGGATATTAGACCAGAAAGAGATATTTTAATGGAAATAATTATAGGAAAAACTCTTAAAAAAGGTATTTACCTATCAAGACGATTAATAAAAATGGATATTCCTCAATTAAATTTAGCAGTATTATTTGACAAGGATATAAAAATAGCCATTGGTGCTAGACCTCAAAAAGCAAAAAGATTTGATTTTTTAGGAAATTATATTAAAGAAGATAAAAAATTATCAGAAGATGATTTGAAAGAACTAGAATTAGGAACTAATATTAAGGCTTCTAATTTTATAAG
>DUUN01000017.1 GCA_012841535.1 Gallicola sp.
CATTTCAATCCGATTAGATAATAGTAATGGAACTATTGGATCTAGAGTTGAATATAAAAAGGATTTAAATGAGAATATTTCTCAAGGACAATACACTGAAGTGAATGCAACTGCTTATTATAAAAACAGCAAGATTGCAACTTATGAGAATGATTCATGGGTTTGGAAAAACTGTCAATTGAATGAATTTGCTTCGATAAATATTAGTTCATTTAATCTTGATGTATCTAAACTAAAAAATCTTAATCTATCTACCAGTGGAAAGTATTCTGTTTTAACATTTGGAATTGATGATAGTTCAGCAGCCGCTTTTCTAGGTGTTAGTGGCACAGTTAAAAATTTATCGTTTGAAATAAAAGCAGATGCAAATTTGCAGCAACTAGTATCATTTGTAATGACGTATTCACAAGAACTTACCACAACAAAGTTTAGTTTTACTCCATATTATGGAAGCGTGAATATTGATTTACCAGCATAATAATAAGGCCTGCTCTAAGATTGGGGCAGGCTTATTTTGATAAAAAGAAGATAACAAAAGGAGGATGAATAACGTGACTACAAAACGACAACATTTAGTTTGGCGAAAATATCTTGCACCTTGGACTGATGATATTAGTTCAACTGAGGGAAATATTAGTTGGCTTTTAAAAGATAAAAATCAAGTAATGCCTAGACAAGGAATTAACGATGTTGCTGTTGAAAGATATACATATGACATCAGCATGATAAATGAAACAGATAAAAAAATAGTTAGGCAATATTATGATAAGTGGTTAAATAGTCAATCATTTTTACAATTGAAATCCAGGATCAATGATACAGAAGATATTTTCAAGAAAGACTATATTGAAAATAATTATATTTGCCCTATTGAAGATAATGGTATTGGTATATTAAATAGTCTTTATAATTATGAATTTCCTTATGAAGGACCGACTCTATTAGAAAAGACAGTTGAGTTACTAAAAAAATATATTATAAATAGCTTATATTCTAATGAACCGATTTTGAGCGAAGAAGGAATTCTTGAATTGTCAAACTATGCTTTAAATAAAGACGAAATTGATAGGCGATATAACTTTTATGAATTTATCAGTGTTCAAATGTTAAGAACTTGGAAATCAAAAGATGTTACGAAAAGTTCAATAAAAGATACGATTGAAAAGTATCCTGATTCTGAACTGAAAAACACTACTGATGCTTTATTTCCATTGATGATGATTGTTAATTCAATTATTCTTGCTACTGCATTTTGCAAGAATAACTTTTATGTTCAACTGATTGATAATAAGTCAAATCAGGATTTTATAACTGGTGATTTGCCAGTAATAAACTTGTGTGCAAATTATAATGAAGTAGATGATACGATTAATCGAATGGAATTATATTATCCAATTTCTCCTAGAATCGCAATTATTTGTAAAAACACTATAAAAAACAATGAAACTATACAAGTTAATGATGAGACTGTTATCGACATGTATAATAAAAAGATTTTTGATGCAGCAGTTAAGCAGGTTTTTGCAACAAAAGATAGTGATTTAGATAAATACAAGAATAAATAATTATTTAATTAAGGGGTGCTAAATTTTTACACGATATGACACTAGGGTGCTAAAATTTTTACACGATTTGAAGGTCGGGGTGCTAAAATTGTATTAAACCTCACAACCACAGACATATTACATTACCTAAATTATAATTTATAAATAATGTTTATTCTTTTGAGGAGATACGTTAAGTATCTCTTTTTTCTATTCGATAAGGGGTACGAAAAAATAGTGGAGGGGTACGAACTTTTTTAGTAGGGGTACGAACTTTTTTGATAGGGGTACGAATTGTATCAAAATGGTTGTCCTAACACATATTGAATTACAAGTTTTGATACAACATA
>DUUN01000427.1 GCA_012841535.1 Gallicola sp.
AAGATTACGAGTACAGGACTGCACTAAACAATATAAAATCCATAGTAAATGAAGAATCCAATGACCCGTTAGAAAAAGCAAAACAATACTTTGTTTACCTTAGTATTTACATTCTCTCCAATGGGGATATGAAAAATATGCATCCAAAGTTCCAAGGACAAGTTCCTAAAAAAATGTTTTCTTTCAGACAAACTAACGCAGAAGAATGGTTTCAGGATACCGTTAAATTTTATATTGCTACAACTAGTCTTGTTATGGAAAAAGCAGGAGCGGATTTTGCTTATTTTTATATTTTGTCAGCAGTTGCCTGGTATTTAAATAACTCTCAGCCTTACAGATTCAATTCATCTTCAAGTGGCTTAAGTAAGAAAATTTTTGATATTTTGAATGAGATAGATTTCGGCGAGGTTTTCACACATGTAGAAAAAAACTTATAATAATAAATTACCATGGGCTTATTTTTTAATTCAGGAACACAAGAAAAAAAGAATCAAATTCTAAGGGATATTGCAATAGTTAATGAAGCCCTTAGAAAAAGCGCAACAACTATTGATAATAATGGCATCAATAGAACTACTATCAATTCAGTAAATTCTATATTGGGAGGAGTTATGGATAATATTACTAGAGTGAGTTCTACCGTTCAAAGCATGACTGACTCTCAATGTACTGGATTCACAGTACCTTGGATTGATGGAAAATACATCGGAATTATGACATGGTTGATGTCGATGAGTACCGTGACAAATAGCATAGCTGAAGATTTCGAAAATTATGTAAGAAGAGGTTATTAATGGAAATAATTTACAACTCAAATAGGAACAAATTTATAGGATTGTACGGTAGTGAAAAATTTGAGAAACTTTACAGGAAAGTAAATGATTCTCAAGCTATTTACAAACTAACGGGTTATACCGTTAATACAGGTTTACCGCCTACAGCAAGTGATTTCATAGGCTCTGCAAATACTATACCTTATGTGATATCAAGATTTAATCTTGCAGCTTCTGTAATGGCTTCATTAATTGAGTTGAAAATCTGGAATGACACCGTTAATAAGCATCGTCAATTAGTAAGTGAAGATAGATTAAGAGTACTTGCAGAACAGATATCTGCGAGATGGATTTAAAAACTAAAGTTAATTATTATGGGATTATTTGATTTTGGAACAAAAGCACAAGTAGAAGAATTAGCTTCTCATATAGGGGTGGGAATGCAATTAATTGAAGAAGAAATGAGAAAGACTGGAAATCAGAGTTCTCCAACAATTAGAGGATTAGCTCTTGGATTATTAGATGAAAGAAATAAATTGATGGCTTTGAGTTCTCAACTTGCTCAATCGACTCGCGATAGCCTTAAAATTAGATATAATAATCAAAAGATACCGTATTTTACTTTTATTCAAGAGATGAACAGAGTTTCGGACAGAGTTGATAATATTACAGGAATTAATTTTTTTAATAGCACAATGACAAAGAATGGAATAACAAGAACTGTAAGATAATTAATTATATTCTGATAATTAGAGTTTTATTCATTATAAATATTAATTACGATATGGAAGAAAAAGTCGTTTTATATTTAGAATACAAAATGTCTCAAATGATTGAAGATTGGAAAGCAAAAAACCCAGGCAAGTCTCAATCTATGAAAATGTTTGCAGGTACATTTGATGCTTATCTGTACGTCTATGGACAACATTTTATTAAAGAGATAGAAGAAGAATTTCATGTTAGTCATGAAAGGGCTACCGAAGCTTTTGGAAAAGCAAAGGCATTTATATATGATAAGTACAAATAAATAAAAAAATCTGAATGTCAAATTACTTGCCCCTCAATCCGGAAGCAAAATTTTCCTATAAAGGTTGGATTATAACCATTGAACAAGTTTTCAATATGAAAATATATTATTCTATTGATGTTTTTGGTATTCACAAGCTAATATCTGAAGCTCTAGAAAGACAAGGTAAAAAGAATGCCCCAGGAGTACAATCACTATTGGAATCTTTGTTGAAAGAAGGAGTTAATCTTTATATGACATATGAAACATCAGATACTGTATTTCATACATTTAATTGGGTTAATAAGTGTAAAGACGATGCAATAAGAAAAATAGATAATACTTTGGGTGATGGAATTTCTTATGCTAAGAATAAGAATCTAATGCCCTCTTTGAAATATTTTGTATGAATTTTAAAGGATAAATAGTGACAATGCATAAGCCTTCTTTTATAATTATTGGGATATTATTTGCAACAACAATGTTTGCTGTAAATAATTTGTCATTAAAGAATATTTCAAAAATTTATGTTCAAAATGGAGAACATAATTATCAATACTCATTAAATTATGATTCACAAAATAGAATTATCTCAATAACACCAGATAATTTAGAAATTTTTGGAATAACAAATTTTGAATATGCTGGTGATAGTGTCAGAGTTTTTAAGGGCGACATGTTTGTTTCTTGTTCAATAAATAGTCAAGGGTACATTGATAATACTAAATATGGTGATTTCCCTGTTTTGTTTATAGGTAATATGTTCTATAATAGCTTAGGACAATTAACATCAATTGAAAATCAAAACTTAAAAATGCTGTTTAAATGGGAAAATGATAACATGTTGACTATGAATGTTCAAGAAGAACAAATTGATCTTACCTACACAGAAATTGAAAATAAAAAT
>DUUN01000313.1 GCA_012841535.1 Gallicola sp.
GTGTTATTTTATCATGGAGTAGATAATAGAGTTAATCCTGCTGTTGAAGCTGAGATATTTGATATAAATGAATTTGAAAACCAGATAGAATATTTAGTAAAGCATTACGAGATAATATCTATTGAAGATTTTGAACAAAGGTTTATAAATAGTTCATTTACAAATAGAGAGGTTGTTCTTACATTTGATGATGGTTATGCAAATAATTTATATATCGTAGACCCTATTTTAAGTAAGTATAAATTGCCTTATACTGTTTTTATATCTACAGAACATATTGCTACTGGACAATTTTTCCCTACATCAGTAAACAGAATAATAACTAAAGGTGCAGGATTAAATAAAGTTGAAATACCATCTCAAAATCTGAGTTTTAGTCTTACGACTGAAGAAGAGATAAATAATGCAGTATCACAAATATCAAAATTACTAAAGTCTTTGCCTATAAAGGAAGTAAGAGATATAACCAATGATTTGATTAAAAATGTTAGTAGGGTGCAGTGGTTAGAATTAATGGAGAAGTACAAATCTGTAAGACCTATGAATTGGGATGAAGTATTAGAATTATCATCAAAGGAAGGGGTAACTATAGGTTCACATTGTATGTGGCATATATGTTGTCATGCTAATCAATCTGAATATGATTTAAAAAATCAAATTGAAGAAAGTAAGATTCAAATAGAACAAAAAATAAATAAACAATGCAAGTATTTTGCATATCCCAACGGTGATTATACATCTTATTCGAATGAAATAGTGAAAAAAAATTACTATATGGGCTTTTCAACAGAAAAGAAAAAGATAAGTGGAACTAAAAACAATATTTCTACAATCCCAAGAATAGGAGTAGTTTGCAACCTTAATAGTTTTAAAATACATACAAATTTATATCCAAAGAAATGACATTAACTAGATTATTTAGAGCAATATTAAGTAGACTTGGAATTTGGTGGGAAAAATACTATATCATGCAAACAGATATTGATATTAATATAATTGACCTACAGTTTTCTAAATTAGCTGATAAAATAGGACATGAAATAGTAAAACTAACCTACGAGGATTTTTTAAGAGGTGAGAAAAGTTTTTGCACTGATAAGAAAATGAGCAAATATAGGGAGTGGTTTAATGATCCGAATAGAGAAGCTTATGGTATAATAATTGACAATGATTTAGCCTTTTCATCTTGGATATGTTATGATAAAATAGAATTGACAAATAAAACTGTTATTCAAAAATATAATAATAATGCATTATTACAGGATGCCTATTGTCATACGAAATATAGAGGCTTGGGACTTCACAGTTATGTAACTCTATATAGACTCAAAAAGATTTACAATAAAAACTATAAGTATGCTATAAGTATTGTTAGAACAAAGAATGTACCTTCATTAAAAACACAAACAAAATCAACATTAAAAATAAAAGAAGAAGTTACTCTTTACAGCTTATTCGGTAAAGAGATATTAAGATATAACTTAAAAATCTCATTTGAAATTCCCAACTCAAGTTAATAGTTTTCAAAGCGGAATTTCTCTTTTTTTTCGAGAGATACCGTTTTATTTTCTTTTCATCTTCACTGTTTCTTGCACGTTTAAC
>DUUN01000130.1 GCA_012841535.1 Gallicola sp.
AAAAAGAGGTTTAGGACTTTCCAATTATAAGGAAATAGTAGAAAACTATGAAAATATAGTTAGGGAAACTATTTCTACAGAAAGGGAATTCAATCAAATATTAAAAATTGCTTAGTTAGATACTAGGCAATTTTTTATTTTACAAATAAATATTTTCATTTAAGAAAGAATATAGTCAGTTTAAGAAGAAAACAAGAAACTTTTCTAGTAATTGATATTATTAAAGAAAAGAAAATAGGAAGTGATTATGTGAATGGCATTTTTAATTTTATTGAGGCAAATATTTGTAAGCTTATATTTTTTAAACTTTATAAATATATTTTTGATAACTAGGATGATATTATGGAATTTATTATTAACGGTTTTACGAATTTATGGGATTTCACTTTAACAGCTTTTAAAAATGATTGGTTTGGAGTAGTAAGTACAATTATCCTATATTTTTTATTAAGTAGACCTATTTATCATTTTAGAGGGGTAAAAAGTAAGTTTGATGCTTTGGATAGGAGCATATTTGGTCATTATTATTGATTTTTATTTTATCGTATTTAATTTTAGTTGCTTCCCTAATTATAGAAACTTTTGACAATTCTCTGGGAGAGGTTTTAAGACAATTAGAAAACTTAAATATACTTACTTTTTCAAAATTGATAGTTTCCTTGACTTTAATTTCCCACATACTTTTAAGATTTAGTAAAAGAGAAAGAGAATTTGATAAGCTTGTTAAGGAAGAATTACCTAAAAAGAGCAAGGAATTTAATAGGGGTATGGAAGAATACCAAAAAGAGTATAGGGAAGAATTTAAAGAAACCATTGCAGGTATTAAAGAAAAAGTGGTAAACCCTATAAAAAATAAAAAGTAATAATTTATAAAACTAAGTTTATTATTGGACTTAGTTTTTTGTTTAGCTATTTAACAATTAAAAAAAATGTTATATAATTAATTACCGGGTATTTTATAGAACTTTATTTTTTTATTTCAATAACCTACTAAAAGACTCGGAATTATTTTCACAAACATAACGTACTATTTATGTAGGATATAAAACAGGAGGAAAAAGTGAAAGAAATATTAAATGTAAAAAACTTGAAAGTTCAAGTTGAGGATAAAGTAATTTTAAAAGGTATAGATTTAAAGATTAACTACGGAGAAATACATGTTTTTATGGGACCAAATGGAGCCGGTAAAACTACTTTTGCCAATGCAATTATGGGTAACCCTATATATGATATTTCTGAAGGGGAAATTTATTTTAAAGATAAATTAATAAATGATTTAGCAGTAGATGAAAGAGCAAGGGAAGGAATATTTATGTCCTTTCAAGCACCTATTGAAGTTCCGGGTATAACTGTAGAGAACTTCCTAAAAACTGCAAAAACTGCAGTAACAGGTGAAACTCAAAGGGTTATGCCCTTTAAAAGGGAGCTAAAATCCAGTATGGAAAAACTTGAAATGAACCCTGATTATGCTAGTAGATATTTAAATGTTGGATTTAGTGGTGGTGAAAGAAAGAAAAATGAAATTTTACAAATGTCTATTTTAAATCCTACTTTAGCATTTTTAGATGAGACGGATTCGGGACTTGATGTTGATGCTATAAGAATTGTTTCTCAAGGTATAAATGATTTTCACAGTGAAGAAAACGCCATTGTAATTATTACCCACCAAATAAAACTACTTGAGAAAATTAATCCGGATTATGTTCATGTATTTGTTGATGGAGAAATTGTAAAGTCAGGGGATATGTCTTTAGCCTTGGATATTGAGAAAAACGGATTCGATGCTTATAAAAAGGAAGTGGAATAATGGCACAAATTGAAAAAACTCAAGTTGAAAATATAGACAGGGAAATTTATGATATTAAAAATGAATTTACCTATGATTATAAAACTGACGCTGGTTTAACTCCGGAAATTATTAGGGAAATTTCAGCTCAAAAAAATGAGCCTAAATGGATGCTTGATTTTCGTTTAAAATCTTTAGAAATTTATAATAGGTTGGATATTCCAACATGGGGTGCCGACATTTCAGAGCTGGACATGGACAATATTGTAACCTATGTTAAACCTAAATCAGGTTTAAATTATTCTTGGGATGATGTACCGGAGGATATAAAAAATACCTTCGATAGTTTGGGAATTGTAGAAGCAGACCAAAAATCTTTAGCAGGAGTTGGAGCACAATATGATTCCGAGGTAGTATACCATAGTATTCAGGAAAATTTAATAAAACAAGGTGTTATTTATACGGATTTTGAAACAGCTGTAAGAGAACATGAAGATATTATTAGGGAATATTTTATGAAACTTGTTCCACCAACAGACCATAAATTTGCAGCTTTACATGGCGCTGTTTGGTCAGGAGGTTCTTTTGTATATGTTCCGGAAGGAGTTCATGTAGATATTCCAATTCAATCCTATTTCAGACAAAATGCACCAGGTACAGGACAATTTGAACATACCTTAATTATAGTAGAAAAGGGAGCGTCTGTTCATTTTATTGAAGGTTGTTCTGCACCGAAATACAATGTAAATAATTTACATGCAGGCTGTGTAGAGCTTCATGTAAAAGAAGATGCCTACTTAAGATATTCTACTATAGAAAATTGGTCAAAAAATATGTTTAATTTAAATACTAAAAGGGCTTTAGTAGATAAAAATGGAACAATTGAGTGGGTAAGCGGTTCTTTTGGATCTAAGGTTTCCTACTTGTATCCAATGAGTATTTTAAGGGGTGAAGGATCAAAATCTGAATTTACTGGTATTACTTTTGCAGGAGAAGGGCAAAACTTAGATACAGGAACTAAAGTTGTAATGGCTGCTCCAAATACAAGTTCTAATGTTAATTCTAAATCCATTTCAAAATCAGGTGGTATTGCAACCTATAGGGGTTTATTAAAAATTACACCGGAGGCAAGAGGGGCAAAGGCAACTACTAATTGTGAATCACTAATGTTAGATAATGACTCACGTTCAGATACTATACCGGTTATTATTATAGAAAATGATGATGTGGATATTGGTCATGAGGCTACAATAGGTAGAATTTCCGATGAAACAATTTTTTACCTAATGAGTAGAGGTATTAGTGAAGATGAGGCAAAATCTATGGTAGTTAGGGGATTTGCCGAGCCTGTTTCTAAAGAACTACCTTTAGAATACTCTGTTGAAATGAATAACTTAATAAATCTTGAGTTAAAAGGAACAATAGGTTAGGAGGATAATATGACAATATATAATGAGCTTCCGGTAACTACCTTTAGATGGACAAAAGCTAATCATATTTTACTAGATGATTTAAATATAAATAAAATAGAATATAATTATAGCACTATAAAAGTTGGAAAAGATAAGGTTTCTGATTTTCCAATGGCAGAAGAAATTAAGATAAAAGACGATTTTGTAGGAGCTAGTAAAGAGTCCTTAGAAGAGGTTTTAGAAAATACTAACTACAAGAAATATATTTTTGCTAAAAGTGGTGAAAACTTAGATATATATTTAGATTTAAATACTAACGAAGATAATCCAATTCTAATAGGAGATATTTCCATTTATGGAAAAGAGAATTCCAATATTCAAATAATAATGGATTATAGTGGAGATTATAAAAACGCCTATACCAATGTTTTAACAAGAATTAAAGCAGACAAAAATTCTAAAATTACTATTGTGAAAGTACAAAGACAAGGTGAAATTAGACATATTGAACATAGATATAGTCAAGTTGAAGAAAATGGTCAAGTAAAGTATTTAACAATAAATCTTGGTGGGAAAGAAAGTCTCTATCATTTTGTTACAGATTTAGTTGGAGATAATAGTAAGGCGGATTTAAAAACAATTTATATTGGAGAAGGAAAGTCACTAACTGATATTTATAATAATATTAGATTTTATGGTAAAAATTCCAATGGTGATTTTATAGTAAAAGGTGCATTAAAAGACCAGGCTAAAAAATATTTTAGAGGCACTTTGGATTTTATAAAAGGAAGTTCCCAATCAACAGGCGATGAAGAGGAAAATGTAATTCTTTTAAATGATAAGGTTAAGTCCTTTGCTATTCCCATTCTTCTTGCAGGAGAAGATGATGTAATGGGTAACCATGCAGCAAGTGCAGGACAAGTTGATGAGAATGTTCTTTTCTATATAATGAGTAGGGGCTTTTCTGAAAAAGAGGCTAAAAAAATGATAGTAGAAGGTTCTTTTAGACCATTAATAGATGAAATTAAAAATACGGAACTAAGGGATTTTGTTATTAATACTTTAGATAAAAAACTGGAAAAAGTCTAGGAGGAGTTATGAATAAATACAAGAGGGATTTTCCTATATTAAATAAAGAATTTAATGGGAGGAAATTAATTTATTTTGATAATGCAGCAACTTCTCAAAAACCTAAGACAGTACTAGATGCAGTTTATGAATATAACATAAGTTCAAATGGTAATCCCCATAGGTCAGCCCATACTCTATCTGTAAAAGCTACAGAGGAATATGAAAAATCAAAAGAAGTAGTAAGGGAATTTATTAATGCGGAAAGTGTAGAAAATATTATTTACACTAAAAACGGTAGTGAATCTATAAATTTAATTGCCAGATCTTTTGCAGAGCCTAGATTAAAAAAAGGTGATAAAATAGTTTTAACTATAGCTGAACATCATTCCAATATAGTACCTTGGCAAAGAGTAGTTGATAAAACAGGAGCTAAACTGGAATATATTTATATTAATAAGGAAACGGGAAAATTATTAGAAGAAGATTATAAAAAAATCGATGAGAATACAAAAATAGTTTCCTTTTCTCATATAAGTAATGTACTAGGTATGAAATTGCCGGTTGAGGAATTGATTAAAAGGGCAAAAGAAGTTGGAGCTATAACAATAGTAGATGGAGCCCAAGGAGTTCCTCATGTAAAAGTAGATGTTCAAGAAATGGGATGTGATTTTTATACATTTTCAGGCCATAAGATGTTGTCCTCCTTAGGAATAGGAGTTCTTTATGGCAAAAGGGATATTCTAAAAAGTATGGAACCATTTATTCTAGGTGGTGATATGATTGAGTATGTTGAAGAACAAACTACAACATTTGCAGAATTGCCCTTTAAATTTGAGGCAGGTACTCAAAATGTAGAAGGAGCTGTTTCATTAAGAGCTGCCATAGAATATTTAAATAAAGTTGGTTATGACTTTATAGAGGAAAACAATCGAGAGTTAATGAAATATTTACTAGAGGAAATGATTAAAATTCCAGAAGTAAATATAATAGGCAGTAAGGATTATAAAGAAAAATATGGAGTAATAGCCTTTACTATAGAGGGTGTTCATCCCCACGATGTTGCAACAATAATGGACACCTATGGAATAGCCATAAGGTCAGGTCACCACTGTGCCCAACCTTTAGGAAAGTATTTGGGAATACTGGCATCAAATAGAATTAGTCCCTATTTTTATAACGATATTGACGAAGCAAAATATTTTATAGAAAAATTAAAGACAGTTAGGGAGGTTATGGGATATGGAGCTTAATCAACTATATTCTGAAGTAATACTGGAACATAACCAAGATACTAGGAATAAAAGGGAATTAAATCCCTACACTATGGAGGAAAGAGGTCATAATCCTAGCTGTGGTGATGATATTACCCTAAGATTAAATATAGAAGATGGAATTGTAAAAGATGCGGCTTATACAGGCATAGGTTGTGCAATAAGCCAAGCATCTACTTCAATTATGATAGATGATATAAAGGGAAAGACAGTAGAAGAGGCTTATAAAAAATTGGATTTATTTTTAAATATGATAAGAGGAGAAGTTACAGATGAAGAACTTCTTGAAGAAGAATTAGAAGAAGCAGTAGTATTTAAAAATATTTCCACCATGCCTGCAAGGGTAAAATGTGCAGTACTTGCCTGGCATACCTTAAAAGAAGCCTTAGATGAAAAGAATAAATAAATTACAAGAACAGCTTGGAAAAGTGATATGCACCCCAAATGTTAGACATTTATGATAACATAAATAAAAAACATAAGGGGTGTTTTTCTATGTCTAAAAACAATAAATATACAGGAGAATTCAAAGTTAAAGTAATAGGAACTATGAGAAATGAAAACTTAACTTATTCAGAAACTTTAAATAGGTTTAATATTCCTAGCCATTCAACCATACTAAGATGGGAAAGGATATAGTATGTTACCATTTCAACCATTTCAATATGGAATTGGATATGCAGCTATTTTAACATTTGAAAAGATTTAGTGAAGATAAGGAGTAAACAAAAGAATTTTAAATTTGTTTACTTTTTATATATTCTATAGTGTAAATATTATAGAATTATATAAAAATAATCTTTAAAGTATAACAATATTCATATTTAATACATATTTATGCATTTTACTTAGAGATTTCTTGACAATATATTTTTGCTATGATACATTTGATAAGTAAATATTAAAGAAAGAGAGGTAAAAAAATGATTAATTTAGGCAAAATGATTATTACAAATAATAACAGAACTAGAACGATGGGAAATAATAGTTTTTTTACAAATGAATTTAAATACCTCTTCATAAATCATTAAATTTAATTATTAAAGTTTTATTGAATATTAGTGGAGAGGCCATCTCCATTTACTTTAGAAGCACACCTAAGTATTTGGGTGTGTTTTTTGTGTGCAAATAATGATTAAGAGGTGATTTATGTTTAAGATTTTTAATAAACTATCTTGGTTTATAAAATATTATAAAAAATATTATATTTTAGTTTTAATTACTATGATAGTTTCAAATATTTTAATTATAATTCCACCAAGACTTTTGGGAATTATTTTAGATGATATTAGTAATGAAACTTTAACTTTGGAAAGATTATATATTTTAATTGCTATTTTAGTTATTGTAGTCTTGGTCCATTATGGTTCAAACTATATTTGGTCTTATTATATTTTTAAAGCATCTGACGAAATTGAAAGAGTAACTAGATTTAGACTTATGAAAAAATATTTAAGACAGAGTCCAAAATTTTTTGAAAAAAATACTACTGGCTCTTTAATGGGAAAGGCAACTAATGATGTAAGTATGATTTCTGAATTTGCCGGTTATGGAATGATGGCATTTTCAGATGCTACACTTTATCCTTTGGCAATTTTAATTGTAATGGCTGTATCAGTTAGTTTTAAATTAACAATAGTTTCAATTTTACCACTGCCTTTGTTATTTTATGCAACTAAGAAAATAGAAACAATTCTATATGCAAGGTTCGAGCAAGTACAAAGAAGCTTTGACAAATTAAATGATATAGTTCTTGAAAATATTTCCGGTGTTAGAGTTGTAAGAAGCTACACTCTAGAGAAAAGTCAAACTAGGGAATTTGAAAAAGAGTGTTTAGATTATTATGAAAAAAACATGAACCTTGTAAGAGTTTCAAGTATTTATGGATTTATTAGTAGGGTTATTCCGGGACTTAGTATGGTAATAACAATTCTTTATGGAACTTATTTAATTGGTGTTAACGACCTTACAATTGGAAACCTTGTAACAGCTACTCTTTATATTAATATGTTAGTCTGGCCAATGTTTGCCTTAGGTGATTTTGCCACTATAGCAGAACAAGCAAGTGCTTCTATGGATAGAATTAACGAGGTTTTAAATTATAAAGAGGATTTAGTCGACAATGAAAATGCATTTATATACGAGGGAAAGGGAAATATAGAATTTAAAAATTTGGATTTTTATTATCCTACATCAAAATACAAGGTTTTAGATAATATTAACTTTGTTTTAAAAAATGGACAGACCTTAGGGGTTGTTGGAAAAACCGGCTCAGGAAAAACGACTTTAGTAAAGCAACTTTTGAAAATGTACAATCTTGAAAACAAAAGTTTGAAAGTTGGAAAAAATTATATAGAAGATTTAAATACTAAAAGTATTAGGGGGAAAATCGGTTATGTACCTCAAAGACATATTGTTTTCTCAAAGACTATAGAGGACAATATTAAGTTTTCCGACAGTTGTAAAACTCATGAAGATGTTGAAAAAGTTGTTGAGTTAGCAGATTTTAAAAAGGATTTAGCACAGCTTCCGGAAGGTCTTAACACTATGGCGGGAGAAAGGGGAGTTTCTTTATCTGGAGGACAGAAGCAAAGAATATCTATTGCAAGAGCCTTAATTAAAGAACCGGAAATACTCATTTTAGATGACAGTTTGTCAGCAGTTGATGCAAATACAGAACAAAAGATTTTGAAAAATCTAAAGGAATATAGGAAGAACAAAACAAATATTATAACTGCCCATAGACTTTCAGCAGTTCAACATGCAGATTTAATTATCGTTTTAGATAAGGGAAAAATAGTAGAAGAAGGAACTCATGAAGAGTTATTTATGAAAGATGGTTGGTATAGGGAACAGTTTATACACCAACAGTTAAAAGGTGAAGAAAATGGAGAGTAATTTAAAAATCAATAAAATAAAATCAAAGGAAAAACGTAAATTTGTCATAGGTAAATTATCGAATTATACTTTTTTACAAATTAAAAACCTTTCTATAGGTATGCTTTTTACCTTATTTACTCTTTTAGCAGATTTAGGTGGTCCACTTATTATTTCCAGAATATTAAACAGGGAAATAGCTCAGGGAATAGGTGCAAAATCCTTAAGGGTTTTTTCTTTTCTTGTTGCGTTTTATTTTTTATTGTTAATAATAGGGGGAATTACAAAATATTTTAGCAGGTATTTTCTAGAGAAGGCCGCAAATAAAATTGCTCTTTTTATGCAAAGAGATGTATATAAACATGTGCAAAAATTACCAATTTCGTATTTTGATGAATTACCTGCCGGAAAGGTAGTTTCAAGAATTACAAATGATACAAAGGCTGTGAAAGTATTATTTCAAATTGTACTAAGTGATTTAATAACCTGTGGTATATACATTTTAGTTTTATACATTGCATTATTTTCCCTTGATTTTAAATTTACATTAGCAACCTTAATAATACTACCAATTTTATATTTATTATTTAAGGATTTTATTAATAAGGCATCATCTATTAATAAGAAAGGTAGAAGGCTTTTAAGCGATTTAAATGCAAATTTAAATGAGAACATACAGGGGATGGAAATAATTCAGTCCTTTAATCAAGAAGAAAAAATACTTGATGAATTTACTCTAGTAAATAATAAGATTTATAAAAATATGTTAAATTTAACAAAGCTTTATGCCTACAATTCATTTAACGCAACTCAAACATTGCAATATTTAACCTTAGGTGGAGTTTTATTTTATTTTGGTTATGGTTCTATAACGGGAGCATTTGCAGTAAATATTGGAATAATATATTTATTTGTAGATTATTTTACAAAAATATTTGCAAATTTAAATAATGCTATACAAAGAATAGGAAATTTAGAAACATCTTATGGGGCAGCAGATCATATATTTGAATTATTACAAATTGAAACAATTCCTGAAAGGGAAGAAAAAATAGAAAATATTAATGGAAATATAGAATTTAATGATGTTTCCTTTTACTATAAAGACGAAGAATATGTATTAAAAGATATTAGTCTTAAAGTAAGACCTGGAGAAACTGTAGCCTTTGTTGGACATACTGGCTCAGGTAAAAGTACTATGATGAACTTACTTTTAAATTTCTACAATGTTCAAAAAGGGGAAATTATAGTAGATGGTGTAGATATTTCCCAACTTAACCAAGAGGATTTAAGAAGAAATATTGCAATAGTATTACAGGACCCATTTCTATTTACCGGTACAATACTTAGTAATATAACTTTAAATGATGATAGAATTACAGAAGAAGATGCCTTAAATGCCTTAATGAAAGTTGGAGGAAAAATAATATTAGATAGACACCCAAAGGGAATTTATACAGAAGTTAAGGAAGATGGGGATGCTTTTTCAGCAGGGGAAAGACAGCTTATTTCCTTTGCTAGGGCCTTGGCAAAAAATCCTTCAATACTTGTTTTAGATGAAGCAACTGCAAATATTGACAGTGAAACAGAAACTATTATTCAGAAGGGAATAGAGGAATTGAAAAAGGGAAGAACTACATTTTTAATTGCCCATAGACTTTCAACAATAAAAAATGCAGATAAGATAATCGTATTGGATAAAGGTAGAATAATAGAGCAAGGTTCCCATGACGAACTAATTAGTTTAAATGGTGTTTATAAGAAAATGTATGAATTACAATCTGCAAAAGAGAAATAAAAAATCAGCTAAACAGCTGATTTTTTGTTTTACTAACTTGAAAATAAATAATTATAAGTAATATTTTCATAATTTGTAAACTTGTCGTTTAATTTAAAATTGTTGGAAATAATTGTTGCAATATCAGAAAAATTTCCCACTGGTAAAAATCCACCATTATTAAATTTAGGAGAATAAGCTAAGAAAGGGACATATTCTCTTGTGTGATCTGTTCCTTTAAATGTAGGGTCGTTACCATGGTCAGCGGTTATTATAAAAAGATCATCATTATTTAGATTTCTTATAATTTCAGGTAGTCGAGAGTCAAACTCCTCAAGTGCTTTTGCATATTCTTCGGGATTTCTACGATGACCATACATTGAATCAAAATCTACTAAATTTGTAAAGCTAATTCCTGTAAAGTTTATTTTCAATGTTTCAATGAGCTTATCTACTCCGTCCATATTACTTGTAGTAGGATTGGTATTAGTAATTCCTTGCCCATTGAAAATATCATTTATTTTTCCTATAGCGTATACATCAAATCCGTTTTCTTTGAGAGAATCCAGCACAGTTTTGCCATGGGGAGAAACGGCGTAATCATGCCTATTAGAAGTTCTTACGAAATTACCAGGAGTTCCAACATAAGGTCTAGCTATTATCCTTCCTATTAAGTTAGGCTCTTCTAATGTTATTGATCTTGTATATTGACAAATATCATAAAGTTCTTCTAAGGGGATTATATCTTCATGGGCTGCTATTTGTAATACAGGATCTGCTGATGTATATACTATTAAAGCGCCTGTTTCCAATTGTTCTTTGCCATAGTCATCTAAGACCTTAGTTCCACTGTATGGTTTATTACATAAGATTGAACGTTTTGAATAATTAGAAATCATATTTATCAATTCTTCACTAAATCCATTTGGATATGTAGGAAAAGGTACTGAGGTTAGTAATCCCATTAATTCCCAATGTCCAGTCATTGTATCTTTACCTGATGAAATTTCAGTTAATTTTCCAGCATAGCATTTTTGCGGAATGATGTTTTTAATATTATTTAGTGGTGATATTCCACCTATTCCCATTTTTTCAAGATTAGGGATTTTTAAATCTAAGGTTTTAGAAATATTTCCAAGGGTATTGGAGCCTTCATCTTGAAAATTAGCAGCATCAGGTGCTTCGCCAATACCGACGGAATCCATTACCAATACATGTATTCTATTAAACATATTTTCCTCCGTTACTAATTACATATGTGTAATTTTATTTGTTTTTCTTTTAATAAGTTCTTCCATTTTTCTGAAATTTTAGAATCTGTAACTATTTCATCAATATCATCAAGATCGCAAAAATATTCTGATCTAATAACTCCAAGTTTAGTAGAGTCAATAAGTAAGATTCTTTTTATAGAGCTATTTATTACAGCTTTTTTAGTTGCAACTTCATAGGAGTTTCTACACGTTAAGCCTAATTCTTCATGAACACCAGCAGCTGAAAGAAAGGCTTTTGTAGCCCTTATACCTTCAATGAATTTTACTCCTTGCACACTAGCGAACATTTGGGTGTTAGGATAGTAATATCCACCTGCAAATAATATTTTTATATTTGGATTTTTTCTTAGCTCAGTTAAGATGTTAATATTATAACTTAAAGCAGTAATATTAATACTTGGATTAATATTTGAGATAATATGCTGAGTAGTTGTTCCTGTGTCAATCATTATTATATCTCCATCTTCTATTAAAGATGCGGCATATTTTCCTATATTGGACTTTTGCTTAAATTGTTTATCTAATTCAGAATTTAAATCATATTGGGCTTCTTCATTTAAGGAAGAGTCTATTGGATCATAAATAATAACTCCGTCTATATTCTTTACTATATTTTGACTCTCTAAGATTTTCAAATCACGTCTTATTGTCATTTCAGATACATTTAAAATATTTGCTAAATCTCGAATGGAAATATAATTTTTAATTTTTAAAGTATCTATAAAAGCTGTTAATCTTTCTTCTTTTTTGCTCATATTATTTCCTTTCATAGTTTAGTAAAAATAAATATTCTTCTATCTATTTACTATAATAACATCTTAATAACAATATGTAAACGAAAGAACAGAAAATGTTGACATAGTAACATAATAATGTTAAGATGTAAACATAACAAAAGATTATTAGGAGGAAAGAATGGATAATAAAGAAATTTTAGCTCATGTTGATCACACTTTATTAAAAGCTGTTTCAACTTGGGAACAAATAAAAAAGATATGTGAAGAAACTAGGGATTATAATATGGCTAGTGCTTGTATCCCACCATCATATGTGGAAAAAGCTTTTAAAGATTATGGAAACGATATTTCTATATGTACTGTATTGGGATTTCCACTGGGATACGATAACTTGGAAACAAAAGTTTTTTCAGCAAAAGATGCTGTATCAAAAGGCGCTGATGAATTGGATATGGTTATTAATATAGGAGATGTGAAGAATAGAAATTACGATAAAATTACATATGAAATTACTAAGATGAAAGAAGCTGTAGGTAGTAAAATATTAAAAGTAATTATTGAAACATGCTATTTAGAAGAAAATGAAAAAATTCAACTGTGTAAATGTGTTACAGATGGTGGAGCTGATTATATTAAAACTTCTACTGGATTTGGAACAGCAGGAGCTACAATGGAAGATATTATATTATTTAAAAAGTATATTGGTCCAAATGTAAAAATAAAAGCTGCTGGTGGAATTAAAACAAGAGATGATATGGTAGCGTATTTAGAAGCAGGTTGTGAACGATTGGGAACAAGTTCTGCATTGAAAATATTAAATGGAGAACAAACAGGTAATTATTAATAATATAAAAGATAAAACTTGGAGTGTTAATTAATATTTAAGTTTTATTAAGTTTAAAACATAGGAAAAGGATTCCTTGTTTGTTTACTTATACAATGGAGAATATTTGCAAGGAGGTATTTATGAAGAGAATAATAAAATTTCTAAGTTATATTTTAATTATTTCCATTATATTAGTTGGATGTAGTAGTAATGTAAAAGATGATAATAACGAAAAAGAGTCGACAGACAATCTCTCTAGTGGTGGAGAAATAGCTTTAATTACCGGAATGGGAGATATTGATGACAAATCTTTTAACCAGGGTTCATGGGAGGGTGTTGTTCAATATGCAGAGGAGAATAATATTACATATAAATATTATAAACCTTCAGAAGAAAGTGATGATGCTTGTTTAGCAGCAATAGATTTAGCGATTAAGGCAGGTGCTAAAGTAGTTATTGCTTCAGGATTTGCTTATGAAGTGCCAATTTATATGGCTCAGGACACCTACCCAGATGTACATTTTATTCTAGTAGATGGTAAACCACATAATCCATCAGGAAGTGAATACAGGACTAATGATAATACAGTAACAATAAGTTATGCAGAAGAACAAGCTGGATTTTTAGCAGGATATGCTTCTGTAGTAGAAGGAATGGATAATTTAGGTTTTATGGGAGGTAAAGCAGTACCAGCCGTTGTTAGATTTGGATACGGATTTGTTCAAGGTATTGATTATGCTGCAAAAGAACTTGGAGTAAAAAATGTAGAAGTTAGTTATTATTACACTGGAGCCTTCCAAGCATCACCAGAGGCACAAGCTATGGCTGCTTCTTGGTATAACTATGGGGTAAAAGCTATATTTTCATGTGGTGGACCTGTAGGAAATAGTGTTATGGCTGCAGCAGAACAATCAGACTCAAAGGTAATAGGAGTAGATGTAGATCAGAGTAGTGAATCAGATACAGTAATTACTTCAGCAGCCAAGGGAATAAAAGTTTCTGTCTATGATAGTATAAGCAGTTACTATAATAATGAATTTAAAGGTGGAACTACACAAATTTATGGTGCTGAAAATAACGGAATTGAACTTCCTATGGAAACTTCCAGATTTGAAAAATTTAATATGGAAGATTATAAAAATATATATGAGAAGTTAGCTAATGGTAGTATTGAAGTAGATAATGATATAAACAAGAGTATTCAAGATTTAAAGTTGGAAAATATCAAGATTACAGAAGTTAAATAAAAAAGTATAGATAGCAAGGAGGTTGAGGTTTTGAGTTATGTAATTGAAATGTGTAATATTACAAAAATATTCCCTGGGATTATTGCTAATGATAATATTACTTTACAACTAAAAAAGGGAGAAATTCATGCTCTACTAGGAGAAAATGGAGCGGGTAAATCAACTTTGATGAATGTTTTATTTGGACTTTATACACCGGAGAAAGGGGAAATAAAAAAGAATGGTAAAATAATTAAAATAAATGGACCTAATGATGCAAATAAGCTAGCTATAGGAATGGTTCATCAGCATTTTATGTTAGTGGATAATTTTACTGTATTACAAAATATAGTTTTAGGAGATGAACCTATACATAAAGGATTTTTATCCTTAGATAAAGCAAGAAAAAAGGTAATTGAATTATCTGAGAAATATAAACTAGAAGTGGATCCTGATGCTTTGGTAAGGGATATTACTGTAGGTATGCAACAAAGGGTAGAAATTTTAAAAATGTTATATAGAGATAATGAAATATTAATTTTTGATGAGCCTACAGCAGTTTTAACTCCTCAAGAAATTGAAGAATTATTAAAGATAATGAAAAATCTTGCAAACGAAGGAAAATCTATATTATTTATTACTCATAAACTAGATGAGATAAAAAAAGTAGCTGATTCTTGTACGGTTTTAAGAAAAGGTAAGTATATTGGAACAGTAGAGGTTTCAGATGTAAGTAAGGAAGAACTATCTGAAATGATGGTAGGCCATGAAGTAAAGTTAAAAGTAGATAAGGAAGTATCCAACCCTGGCGAGGTTATATTAAGTGTTGAGAATATTTCCATGGAAGATAAATTTGGCGGTAAGGAAAAATTAAAAAACATTTCTTTTAAAATAAGAGCTGGAGAAATAGTTTGTATCGCAGGTATTGACGGAAATGGTCAAAGTGAGTTGGTTTATGCTTTGTCAGGTTTAGAAAAAGTAAAGTCTGGAGAAATAAAATTAAACAATAAGGACATAACCAATTTATCTGTTAGAAATAGATTCTTAGAAGGAATGGCACACATTCCAGAAGACAGACATAAGTTTGGCTTAGTCTTAGATTATAATTTAGCTTATAATTTAGTACTTCATAGTTATTTTGAAGATGCCTATCAAAAATTTGGTTTTTTAAATTATGATGAAATTTATAAACATGCTGATGAAATGATTAATAAATTTGATATTAGATCAAGTCAAGGTAGTCATACTATAGTTAGGACAATGAGTGGCGGTAACCAACAAAAAGCAGTTATTGCTAGAGAAATAATTAGTAATCCAGATCTTTTAATAGCTGTACAGCCAACAAGAGGTCTTGATGTTGGAGCTATAGAACAGGTACATAGGCAATTAGTAGAGGAAAGAGATAAAGGGAAAGCTATTTTATTAGTTTCATTAGAATTAGATGAAGTTATGAACGTAAGCGATAGAATTTTAGTTATGTATGAAGGAGAATTAGTAGCTGATGTAGAACCTAAATCAGTAACATATCAAGAACTGGGAATATTTATGTCAGGTGCAAAGAGAGGAGAAAATTATGGTTAAAAATTTAGTTAGCAAAAAAGGATTTATAAGTTTCTTTTCTTCATTGTTTGCTATTTTAGTAGGGTTAATTGTAGGATTAATCATTTTGTTAATAAGTAATCCAAGTCATGCCTTTAAAGGGTTTTTTACGATCTTAATTGGTGGATTATCGGATATGAAAAATATTGGGCAGGTATTATACTATGCCACTCCATTAATAATGACAGGACTTTCTGTAGGTTTTGGTAAAAAAACAGGACTATTTAATATTGGAGCATCAGGACAATTTATTATTGGAGCTTTTGCAGCAGTCTTTATAGGAATTAAAATTACAAATTTACCAGGGTATATACATTTGCCATTATGTTTGATTGCAGCAATGGTCTTTGGAGCTATTTGGGGATTTGTTCCTGGTATTTTAAAAGCAAAAGCAAATGTTAATGAAGTTATTTCATGTATTATGATGAATTATATAGGTATGTATTTAGTAAATTTTCTAGTTAAAGAATATATATTTGATTCGTTAAAAAATCAAAGTCAAAGAATTGCTGATACGGCAACATTGCCGCAATTTGGTCTAGATAAAATATTTAATACTGGAAATTCAGCTTCTAGTGTAACTATTGGAATATTTTTATGTATTTTAATAGCGATTTTACTTTATATCCTTTTAAATAAAACTACCTTTGGTTTTGAATTAAAAGCATGTGGACTTAATAAATATGCTTCACAATATGCTGGAATTAATGAAAATAGAAATATTGTACTTTCAATGATGATTTCAGGAGCATTGGCAGGAATTGGCGGAGCTTTTCTATATTTAGCAGGAACTGGAAAGGGAATTGAAGTTGTAGATGTTTTAGCTCCAGAAGGTTTTCAAGGTATACCTGTGGCACTTTTAGGAATGAATAATCCTATAGGAATAATATTTTCAGGCTTATTAATATCCTATTTAAAAGTTGGTGGATTTATGATGCAGTTACATAATTTTTCACCAGAGGTAATAGATATTATAATTGCTATAATTATATATTTTAGTGCATTTTCATTATTGGTAAAGTTGTTTTTAACTAAAAAATTTAGTAGTGATGACAAAGATATTTATAATAAAAATAGCTTGAAGAAAAAGGAGGTAAAACAGTGAATACTATTTATTTTATAGTACAACAGATGATGTTTTTTTCTATACCACTTTTAATAGTAGCTTTAGGAGGCATGTTTAGTGAAAGAAGTGGAATAATCAATATTGGACTAGAAGGAACTATGATTTTAGGAGCATTTGCAGGAATATTGTTTATAAACAGATTTCAAGACAAGATTCCCGGACAACCTGTGTTGATACTTGCAATAATAATTGCATCTTTAACAGGGATGTTAGTTGGATTATTACACGCTTTTGCATCAATAAATTTAAAAGCCGATCAGGTTATTAGTGGAACTGCTATTAATATGTTTGCAGTAGCATTTGCTACCTATGTCGCAAGAACTGTAAACACTGTACAACAGATACCTTTTAAAAATCAATTCCACATTAAATCCATACCTTTACTAGGGAAAATACCTATAATTGGGCCTATGTTTTTTCAAAATACATATTTTACAACGTATTTAGGTTTGGCTATTTTAATAATATCAATAATAGTTTTATATAATACAAAATTTGGTTTAAGGCTTACAAGTTGTGGAGAGCATCCACAAGCTGCAGACTCTATGGGAATAAATGTATATAAAATGAGGTATGCAGGAGTTGTTATTTCTGGAATACTAGCAGCAATAGGTGGTTTAGTATTTATAATACCAACTTCTACAAGCTTTAATGCTTCAGTTTCAGGATATGGATTCCTTGCTATGGCAGTTCTAATCTTTGGACAATGGAGACCAAAAAGAATTTTTGTAGCAGCATTATTTTTTGGACTGATGAAGACATTATCTGCAACTTATTCAGGTATTGCTATTTTACGTGAATTGCCAATTAGCAACACGATTTATAAGATGATACCTTTTATTGCAACCTTAATAGTATTGGCTTTTACATCAAAGAAATCTCAATCACCAAAGGCTTTAGGAAAAATATACGATAAGTCTTTAAGATAATAAAAACAAATAAACAAAGGAGAAATTATGAATAAAGTATATGAGAAATTAGAAAGAAGTTTTGCAAGTATAAAGGATAAAATTCCTTTTGAACCAAAATTGGCATTGGTTTTAGGGTCTGGTCTAGGAGATTTTGCAGAGACTATAGATATAAAGACAATTATAAATTATGATGAAGTTGAAGGATTTCCATTATCAACTGTAGCAGGTCATGAGGGAAGATTTGTATTTGGATATATTGATAATTTACCAATAGTTATTATGCAAGGTAGGGTCCATTATTATGAAGGATATGAGATGTCAGATGTTGTATTACCAATTAGACTAATGAAGAAAATGGGAGCAGAAGTATTATTTTTAACAAATGCCTGTGGAGGAGTAAATAAAGAATTTAATGTTGGTGATTTTATGATTATAGAAGATCATATAAGTTTCTTTATACCATCACCACTGCTTGGTGAAAATATTGAAGAACTAGGTACAAGATTTCCTGATATGTCTGAAATATATAATAGAGAAATAATTAAAATTATTGAAAATACTGCCTTAGAAAACAATATCAATATTAGAAAAGGAATATATTTACAATACACAGGACCAAGTTATGAAACTCCTACAGAGATAAAAATGTGTGCAAAGTTAGGAGCTGATACAGTTGGAATGAGTACAGCATGTGAAGCTATGGCAGCAAGACATATGGGAATGAAAATATGTGGAATATCGTGTATAACCAACATGGCAGCAGGAATATCTGAAAATCCACTTAGTCATGAAGAAGTAGCAGAAACAGCTAAAAGAGTTGCCCCTATATTTAAAAGACTTGTTAGAGAGTCAATAATAAAAATAGGACAAAATATTTAAAATATTTGAGTGGATTAGGATGTGCTTACTATGAGAATGTATGATCTAATTTTAAAGAAAAGAAACGGTAATGAATTAACGGATGATGAGCTAGATTTTATAATAAATGGTTACACAAATGATGAAATTGAAGATTATCAAATATCAGCTTTATTAATGGCTATTTATTTTAAAGGAATGAATGAAAGGGAAACTGCAAAGCTTACTATGGCAATGGCTAGTTCTGGAGATATGATAGACTTATCTTCTATAGGAGGAATAAAAGTTGACAAACATAGTACAGGGGGAGTCGGGGATAAGACCAGCTTAATAATAGGACCAATTGTTGCAGCATGTAATGTTCCTGTGGCAAAGATGAGTGGTAGAGGACTTGGGCACACTGGAGGAACAATAGACAAAATGGAATCCATACCAGGTCTGAAAACTTCCCTAGATACTGAAGAATTTTTTTCAATAGTGAATAGTATAGGAATTTCAATAATAGGACAAACGGGAAATATTGCTCCAGCAGATAAAAAATTATATGCTTTAAGAGATGTTACTGCAACTGTAGACAGTATACCTTTAATAGCTTCATCTATTATGAGTAAAAAAATAGCTGCAGGTTCTGACGCTATTTTACTGGATGTAAAAACAGGTAGTGGTGCCTTTATGAAAACGTTGGATGATTCCATAGAATTGGCCAAAGAAATGGTTAATATAGGGGTAAATACTGGTAGAGATACTTTGGCCCTAATTACTGATATGGATACTCCCTTAGGTTTTGCTATTGGTAACTCATTAGAGATAATGGAGGTAGTAAATACTTTGAAAGGGTGTGGACCAAAGGATTTAACAGAAGTTTCTTTAGAGTTAGCTGCTAATATGTTAGTTTTAGCAAAAAAAGGAACGTTAGATGAATGCAGAATACTAGCTAAAAATGTACTAGAAAATGGCCATGCTTTTAATAAACTTTGTGATATGGTTGAGGCACAGGGAGGAGATATATCTGTTTTAAATGATTTTTCATTATTTGAAAAATCTCCTATAGTCGCTAATTTAATCTCTGATAGAAGTGGAATTATAACATATATAGATGCTGAATCTTGTGGATTAGCTTCAGTAAGTTTAGGGGCAGGAAGAACAAAAAAAGGTGACGATATTGATTATAGTGCAGGGATAGTCCTAAAGAAAAAAATAGGTGATAAGGTAAATAAAGGAGATATTTTAGCAGAATTATATACTTCAAAAGAAGATAGTTTAAAAGACGTTAAGAAATCAATGTTAGAGGCATTTAGAATAGAAGATAGAGATATAAAAGTAAAAAATCATATATATGCAAGAATTACAAAAGATAGAGTATATAGAATGTACTCTTAGAGATTTTTTACAGTATAAATGAATATAAGTTAACTTTTAATTATAGAATTTTTACGACTAAATAATAATTGTTTTTAATAGCGTTACTGAAGAAAAATTACTTGCGGTTTGAGTTAGGAAGCTTGGACCGCTATTTTATTTTCAAATACATTAAACTAGATTGTGAAAATATGCATAATTTTAACGGCTCTTTATCATAATTTGGTAAATCTAGTCTACATATTATTCTTATATAAATTATTGCTTATTATTTTTTACAATAAAAAATAGTGCCAATGTATTCATTTTCATCAACACTATAAATTATATAATCTTTTAATTTTCTTGAACAGATGTAGCTTCTGTTACATCTGTAGTTTCTTCTTCCTCGATGTCTGTATTCAAGGCTTCTTTAATTTTTTCTTCAAAATAATCGTAATCTTTCATAGCCATAACAGAGTCAATAATCCTACCGTTTTTATCTAAAAAGAAGGTAGTTGGAAATGCTAAAATAGGGTAACCTGTTTTTGCCAATTCATCGGCTGCTATATTAAAGGTGTAATTATTGTTATCTACAAATTCTTCAACTAATTGTTTTTCTTCTCCAACGGATATTCCAAGAACTACAACTTCTTCAGGATAGTCATCTTGAATTTTTTGTAAGTCAGGCATTTCTCTTTTACAAGGACCACACCAAGTTGCCCAAAAATTTAAAATTACAGCCTTATCTCTAAAGTCAGATAATTTAACGGTTTCTCCTGTAAGTAATTCTATTTCAAAGTCAGGTGCTAAATTGCCGATATCAAAACCTTCAGCATTTGGATCAACTGTAGGTTTAGTTTCTTCTGCTTCTGTAGTAATATCTGTAATATTTTGAGAAGTATCAGTAGGTTCACTTGAACTATTACTTGAACTTGTTTCGTTTTCTGAACACGAAGTTATTATAAATAATGATACAATAAGTAAAAAACTAAGTTTTATTTTTTTCAATTTCTCTTTCTCCTTTGATCTTTCTCTTTTTCCAATGGATTGCATTGGTAGGACAAGAACTTATACAATCACCACAATTAATACACTCGTGATCATTTACCTTCTTCACATCCATTTTACATACATTTATACATTTATTACAGTTAATACATTTTTTTTCATTAACTGTAATTCCAAATATTGAATATTTATTGAAAAAAGAATAAATTGCACCTAAAGGGCATATAAATTTACAAAAGCCTCTGTAAACAAAGACAACTAGAATTATTATAAACAATAATAAGAAAAATTTCCAATTAAATAATTTTCCAACTATATTATCAAATTGATTTCCAAATATTACTAAAGGAATTCCTGCTTCTAAAGTACCGGCAGGACATATGTATTTACAAAATGCCGGCGATAAAAGAACTATAGGTAAAATAAAAATAAATACTATTAATAATATAT
>DUUN01000620.1 GCA_012841535.1 Gallicola sp.
CAGGGCATAGAATCGAGTTAAAAGGAGACAGTTTAAGAAAAAAAGGATAACTTTGTCAAATTGATAGTTTAACAAGTGGGTGCATTTAACCGGAATCAATGGGTGCATATCACCGGAATATCCAAAAGTCTAGGATATGTATTCGCTACAATTGATAATTGCCCTATATTGAGATTAATAATAGAGTAGACATAGTAGGTAACTAACTAGGTAAAAGTAATTGGGTTGCAGAGTTCTTTTAATTTTACAAAAAAGATGCAAAATAAAATATTAGTTTTTGGAGCCAATACCTATAATATGCTAGGTATTGTTCGTAGTTTGGGTATTGCTGGTTACAAACCTATATGTGTAATACTAAACTCTAAGTCGGGCTTGGTATATGATAGCAAATATCCACAAAAAAAGGTTTTTGTAGAAAACAAAGAAAAAGGGTTGGAATATATTATTGAAAAGTTTTCCACTGAAAATCACAAACCTTTTATTCTTACTAATGATGATCAAATATCTAGTTTGTTAGATGAAAATTATGATAATATAAAGGATAACTTTTACATATTTAATGCAGGTAAACAAGGAAAAATTAATCAATTAATGGACAAGGATGTTTTAAGGATTTTGGCAGAAAGTCATGGTCTTAAGACACCAAAGACTTGGTTATATGTTAAATGCTCTAAAGATATACCCAAAGTTACTCTCCCATGTTTTGTTAAACCTGCTAAGTCTATAATAGGAGGTAAACAAAATCAGTTTATCTGTAATACTTATGAAGAACTAAATAAGGCACTCTCAACAATTGAAAGTGAAAAAACTCTTATTCAAGAACTGGTAGATAAGAAAACTGAAATTTGTTATTCAGGATATGCTATTAATAAAGGTCAGACTACATACATTCCATATAAAAGCAAATATTTAAGAGTAGGTGTTAAAAGTTTCGGAGGATATCTCGTATTGCAGAAAACTGAAGAGGATAAGATGATCTGTAAAATAAATGATATTATCAGAGAAATAGGTTATGAGGGTCTTTTTTCAATTGAGTTTTTAGTGGATAAAAATAATAATAAGTATTTTACGGAAATCAACTTTAGAAATGACGGAACAGCATTTCATTATGTAAAAGGAGGCGCTAATTTATCAGATCTGTATGTGAGGTCAACTATTGGAAACAAAATTATACAAAGTAATAGTCTTAAAAATAATCTTGTTTGCATGAATGAAATGAATGATTTAATTCATTATGTTAAAGGAGACAAAAAAAACATTTTTAGATGGCTTTGGCAGTTTTTTACAGCTGACAGCCATATCCTTTACAATAGAAGAGATATTAAACCCTTTTTTAGCTTCCTGAAACAAATAATTCTTTAAATAAATGAAAAATATCATCATACTTGTAGGTTCGGCAAATGGAAGCGCATTAGCTTTGATACAAGCAATCAAAAAAGAAGCTGCTTGCAAAACCTATGTGCTTTGTACCAATAAACGCACTGCTGAAATTATAGCCTCGAGTAAATATATAAATGAAGTTCATATCATATCATCGAGCGATGACGAAGCAACTTACGTTGGAGAAATCAAAGAGTGGTATGCAACTAAATCATTTGAGGAAAAACCAATTCTATATTTCACTTATGATACGGCCTGCTACTATATCGATAACAACCGAAAATGGTTTGAAGAAAAATTTGAACTGTGTCTACCATCATCAGAAATTATAAAAACATATACTCAAAAAGGTTTAGCAGAAGTTAGTGCATTTGAAGCAGGACTTACTGTTCCTAAAACTCAAATTATAGATACTAAAGAAGATATAGATAAAGTAATAAATAGTTTTTCATTCCCTATAATATTAAAACCACGAGCTACTTATCTTAAAGCAAATATTGGTTTTAAAATAAAAGTAATAAACACCAAAGAAGAATTTCTTTTAGAAACAACAAATCTTATTCATCAAAACAATACACTATTGTGTCAGGAATTTATACCTGGTGGTAACAATACTTCATTTTACTATTTGTTTTATAGAGG
>DUUN01000298.1 GCA_012841535.1 Gallicola sp.
AAAAAGGATTAAAATAAATTATAATCCCAATATTTCTATTCATAATAAAAGGGTAGATTTTGAAATACTTAATAAGAAGATAGGAAAAATAGGAGGTTTTGAAAGGGAGTTTTTTAATATATTTTTAGAACTTTCAAAAAATAATAATTATTTTAATTCTTATGGGTTAACAAAGTGGTTTAAAATTAATCCTAAGAGATTTCAAAAATATATAATTAATATGAAAGATAATTCTTTTTTAAAATTAGTTGAGTCGGATTATATAAAAATAAGTAAAAAAAATAAATTTATAAAGGATAAGTTTATATATTCCCTAACAGAAAAAGGAAATGAATTAACAGAGAAAGTTTTCCAATATAAAAATTATATAAAAAAGTTTTCTAAATATTGTATTAGTAAACCCGATATTCCTGTAGAAATAGATAATATGATTTGTTATTCTTCTATATATGGAATAAGTAAATACTTTAGTGAGGAAGTAGAAAAAATAAATCCTGATTATTTTAATAATTCTAGTTATAACCTAAAAACACTACTATGGTTAAGCGAATTTTCTACAGGTTTAATAAAACTATATGAAAGTTATAGTGATAATGAAAAATCCTTGCAGATACTATTGAATTATGCACCTAAATATAGAGTAGATATGAGAGATACAAGAAAGCTTATTAAAAACGATTTGGGAAAATTTTAGTAGTAATAAAATAATTGATTTAAAAAAGGAAGGTATATGAAAAAGAAATATATTAAATTATTATTAACTATTTGTATTTTGATTTTAACTCCAAATATATCATTTGCAGCAGAATTAAATTCAGTGTTTATAGATGTTGATTTATTGGATAATGGAGATGGGATTATTACAAGTAACTGGGATTATAACGATGATAAAAATACAGAACATTATATAATAATAGGTGATTTGGGTAATTCGATAATTAAGGATTTTACTGTTAGCCATAATGGCAAACCTATGGAGTTTGTTGAAGAATGGAATATTAATGGGACTTTTGAAGAAAAGGCAGGAAAGTATGGAATAGTTGAGAAGTCCGATGGATATGAACTTTGCTATGGTATAACAGAATATGGGAACAATAGGTTTGAAGTAAAATATACCGTAACAAATTTAGTTAAACAATTAAAGGATGCACAAGTTTTATATTGGAAATTTATAAACAATGAATTAAGTGAATCTCCAAAGGAATTTAATATAACAATAGGTAAAGGAGATTATAATTTTACAAGTGATGACATTTCATCTTGGTCACTGGGCCATATGGGTAAAAAATCAGTAAAAGATGGTAAGGCTGTTTTTTCATCTTTAGAAGCTTTGGAGTTTGACCATTATGTTACGGTATTAATAAAATTCGATAAAAATATTTTTACTATAGCTAATAAGATAGATAAGGATTTTATGGAGGTAAAAGAAGAAGCTTTTAAAAATACTTCTTATTCAATAGATAACGATGGGAAAGGTGAAGGCTCAGCTAAAATTGTAAAAAACAAAGTAAATCCTAAATTTATCGCAGGAGTGGCTTTAACTGCTATTGCTTTACTTGTAGCTGGGTTAGGTTGGCAAGCTAAAAGGGTTAAATCTGACAAATATTTAGGCATCAATGTAAATAATTTGAAAATAAAAAAATCCCAATATAAAGGGCAATATTCTAGTCAAATCCCCTACAAAGGAAATTTAGAAGATTTATTCATTATTATAAGGGATAATTATGAAAATTATCTTTCAAATTATCTTGCAGCATATTTTCTAAAGTGGATACAAACAAAGAAAATTGAAGGTATAAAGAATGATAAAAACAAAATAAAGGCTTTTAAAGTACTAGACAGAGAATATTCTTCTACAGATTATTTTGAAAATACTATTTTTGGATTTTTATTACAGGTAGTAGATGATAGTGATATGTTTGAATCAAATGATTTTACTAAATGGATTCAAAAAAATCATGAAGATTTATTTGATTTATTAGATGATGTTAGTGACAATTCTAAAGAGAAGTTAATAGAATTAGGATATTTAGAAAAAACAAGGGAAGTAAAAACTTTTTCAAAATATATTAAGACTAACTATACTTCAAAAGGAGAGGATTTAGCAGCAAATATTTGTAAATTCGAAAACCATATAAATGATTATACTAGTGCAAATAATAAGGATTTAGATTATGATACTTTAGATGAAATAATGATTTATGCAGCTTTATTTGGTAAAGTAAAAAAATTAAGTAAGGAATTTAAGAATATTTATCCTGAATATATGGATAATTCATTTTATGATTTTTATACAATTATGATGATTACACAAATATCCGCAAATGCAAGTTCCACCTACGACTATTCCTCTACAGATTCAAGTGGATTTTCAAGTCTTGGCGGCGGCGGTGGCAGCTTTGGAGGGGGAGTCGGTGGAGGATCCCGATAATAAGTGATTTTGAGTTGAAAAACATATTTTAACCTTAGAGTTAAGATATGTTTTTTATTATACAAATGATTATATCTTAGTGTATTTGCTTTTAGAGCTAGATTAGATGCTATATAATATAAGAAAGGATTTAGAATATTTTCTTAATAGGAGGAAACTATGGATAAATTAAAATTAAAAGCATTAATAGATGCAGCAGCTGGAAGAACACCATGTAGTAAGGTTTTAAAAAACTGTAAAATAGTAGATGTATTTGGCCATAGAATAATTAATGGAAATGTAGGTATATTTGAAGATTACATAGTTGGAATAGGTGATTATAAAGGTGTAGAAGAATTAGATTTAAAGGGGAAATACCTTTCTCCAGGATTTATTGATGGGCATATTCACATTGAATCATCTTATTTAAGTCCTGAAGAGTTAGGAAGTCTTTTAGTACCTTGTGGTACAACAACTATAATTGCTGATCCTCATGAAATTGTAAATGTAAATGGCCTAGATGGTTTAGATTATATGATAGATGCATCATATAATACTAAATTAGATATTAAATTTATGATTCCTTCATGTGTACCGGCAACTCCTTTTGAAAATGCAGGAGCAGTTATAAATGCAGAGGATATGGTAGAGCATATAGATAAAGAAAAAATACTAGGGCTGGGAGAGTTTATGAATTTTCCGGGAATAATTAACGCAGACCCTATGGTAATAGATAAGTTAGACTTAGCTATAAAGAATGGAAAGTTAATAGATGGCCATTCTCCGGGAGTTACAGGTAAGGATTTAAATGCCTATATATTACCTGGAATTAATACGGAGCACGAATGTAGTACTGCTGAGGAAATGCATGAAAGACTATCAAATGGAATGTATATTCTATTAAGAGAAGGTTCTGCTTGTCATGAATTACGCTTGTTAATTAAAGAGGTTACAGAGGAAAATAGCAGAAGGTGTTTGTTCTGTTCTGATGATAGACAACCTAAAACCATATTAGAAGAAGGTCATATTGACAATCATTTAAGAATATCAGTTGAATCTGGAATAGATCCTATAACAGCAATTCAAATGGCTTCATTAAATGCGGCAGAATGTTTTAACTTATACAGGAAAGGGGCTATTGCACCAGGATATAAGGCTGATTTAGTAGTTCTTGAGGATTTAAATAAGTTTAAAGTAGAACAGGTATATATTAGTGGTGAAAAAGTAGCTGAAAATGGGAAATATTTATTCGATATAGAAAAAGTTAACAGCGATATTGTAAGAAGTAGCTTTAATGTAAAAGATTTTACAATGGACAAATTAAAATTAAAAATACCTTCAGGTAAGGCTAATATAATTGAAATTCAACCAGGTGGTGTTGTAACAAAAAAAGTTGTAGAAGAAGTAACTATAGATGAAAATAAGGAATTTGTTTATTCAGAAGATAGGGACATATTAAAAGTTGCTGTAGTTGAAAGGCACAAGGGCACAGGAAATGTTGCAACAGGACTATTAAAGGGATATGGTCTAAAAAATGGTGCAGTAGCCTTATCAATTGCTCATGATTCACACAATATTATAGTAGTTGGTGCTAACGATAGGGATATGTATTTTGCTGTAAATGAATTGGTGAAACAAAATGGAGGAATTATTGTTGTAGATAAAGAAGAGGTAATTGGAAGTATGCCAATGCCTTTAGGTGGTATTATGAGCGATAAATCAGGCGAATGGGTAGATGAAAAACTATCTGAAATTCATGAAATTGCCTATGATAATTTAAAGATAAATAAAGATGTAGAGCCAATAATGACCTTATGTTTTATGTCCTTAGCAGTAATACCGGAAGTTAAACTTACAGATAAAGGCTTGTTTGATGTAGGTAAATTTAACTTTATTGATGTAGAAGTATAATAATATAGACTTTTCATATCTTGTAAAAATTCCAAAGAAGGTATATACTTTCTTTGGAATTTTTAAGAATAAAATATACTATATTAATAGTTTATTAAATATTATGTTACTATAATATAGTATAAAAAATTAATTTGTTAGGAGTTACAATGAATACAGTTTTTCTTCCTATTATATTAGGAACAGATATAAATGCATATGGTGTAGCAAGGTCCTTTCACCAAGCCTATGGTATAAAATCCATTGCTTTGGGAAAACAAGCTTTGCCATTTACACAGAATTCGAAAATAGTAGAAGTTTTTACCTTTAAAGATTTTGATAAACAGGATGTATTTTCAAATAAAATGGTAGAAATTGCCGAAAAATATAAAAGTACAGGGAAAAAATTATTACTTATTTCCTGTTCAGATGGCTATACAAGTCTTATTACAGAAAATAGGGATCTATTGGAAAAATATTATTTATTTAACTATGTTCCCTTAGAATTACAAAGACAATTGGAAAATAAAAAAGATTTTTATGAAATTTGTGAAAAATATAATTTAAATTATCCAAACACCTATGTGATTTCTAAAGATATGAGAAATAATTATGAAGTTCCTTTTGAATTTCCTTTAGCTGTCAAGGCAAATGATAGTATAGAATATTTGGATTTGGATTTTCCAGGAAAAAAGAAGGCCTACAAGGCAAATAATGAAGAAGAATATAATCAAATTATTAATGATATTTATAATGCAGGTTATAGTGGCGAATTAATAGTTCAAGACTATATTCCAGGAGATCATTCTACAATGGCTGTTTTAAATGCCTATGTAGATTCAAAAGGTAAGGTTAAAATGATGTGCTTTGGAAAATGCCTACTAGATGAATCCTTACCGGAGGGAATTGGAAATTATAATGCCTTAGTAACACAGGATAACCCTGAAATTTATGAAATGTGTAAAAAATTCCTTGAAGATATTAACTATAGAGGATTTGCAAACTTTGATTTTAAATATGATATAAGGGACAAGAAGTATAAAGTATTTGAAATAAATATTAGACAGGGGCGTTCCAGTTTTTATATGACTACAGGTGGTTGTAATTTTGTTACATTTCTTGTAGATGATCTTATATATAAAGAAGATAAGCCTATTTATTACCATAAAAATGAAAAATTATGGCTATATGTAGATCCATTAGTACTTAAAAAATATGCTAACGAACAAGATAAGGAATATGTTAAAGAATTATTAGCAAATGGTTTTGAATTTACTCAATGGTATAAAGAAGATAGAAACTTAAAAAGATTTTTAAACTACTGGAGAAGAAGACTTGGAACAATAAAATATTATCCAAAATTCCAACCAGGTAGGGATTAATGACCTGACACTTCTTGCGTCTTTGGCAAGAAGATGTAGGTCAGATACAGCGAAGTCCAAATCTGTGATTTGGTAAACGAAGCAGTGAAAGACCTAACCCCAAATCTATGATTTGGCGGTAGGTCTAATGCAAGAGTTACCCAAGGTTCGAAGAAGCTTGTAAGAACCAGTCTGCACAAACCTAGAGTAAAAAGTATAGTATGTAGAGAAGAAAGAAAAAAGGGAAACAAGAAGGAGCTTCCTAACCCCAAATCTGTGATTTGTTTTAGGATAACTTGTAATAGTATAAAAAATCAAGGGAATTATTTAATAAAAATCATATGCCAAATATTATTTTCTAATAGGCATATTTTTTATTTTATTAGTTGCTATTTTTGTGTAAAAAACATAAAAAAATCATTGACTTTTAAATATTTTGCAAGTATAATATACAAGGTCAATGTAAAAGGTTGACAGTGCAAAAGAGGTAATTATGGAAAAGCTAGTGGAAGTTGCAATACTTTTTGATTATTATGGTGAGTTATTGTCTAAAAAACAATTTAAAATGGTTGATGAGTATTACAATGAGGATTTATCTTTAACAGAAATAGCTGAATTAAATAATATTTCTAAACAAGCTGTATCGGAAAATTTAAAAAGAGCTATTAATAGGCTGTATGGTTTTGAAAAAAAACTTAATTTAATAAATAAAAGCTACAATGCAAGTAAATTATTAAAAAACATTAAAGATGATTTAAATAATTTAGCTTTGAAATATAGCTTTAGTGAAGAGATAATATATAAGGATATTATTTTTAAAATAGATAAATTCTTAGATGAAAATGCAGGAGATAATTATTTATGATATTTGAAAACCTATCGGACAAATTACAAAATGCACTTTCAAAATTAACAGGAAAAGGAAAATTAACAGAAAAAGATATTGACGTTGCTATGAGAGAAGTAAAACTTGCTCTTTTAGAAGCGGATGTTAATTTTAAAGTTGTTAAGGACTTTATTAAAACTGTTAAAGAAAGAGCGCTGGGAGCAGAGGTAATGGAAAGTCTTACTCCTGGACAACAAGTTATAAAGATTGTTAATGAAGAATTAACAAAGCTAATGGGGGAAAGTGAAGCAAAAATAAACTTTTCTTCAAGTCCACCAACTGTAATATTATTATGTGGATTACAGGGAGCTGGTAAGACTACACATGGCGGTAAATTAGCACTACATTTGAAAAAACAAGGTAAAAGACCTATGTTAGTTGCAGGAGATATATATAGACCGGCAGCAATAAAACAGTTACAAGTTGTAGGGGAAAAAGTTGATGTGCCTGTTTTTTCATTAGGCGATAAAATTAGTCCTGTAGAAATAGCTAGACAAGCTGTAGAAGAAGCTAAGAAGAATAGTAATGATGTTGTAATTCTAGATACTGCAGGTAGGCTTCATATTGATGAAGAACTAATGCAGGAATTAAAGGATATTAAGTCGACAGTTAATCCAGATGAAATTCTTTTAGTTGTTGATGCAATGACAGGTCAAGATGCAGTTAATGTTGCAAAGTCCTTTAATGATGAATTAGATGTTACGGGAATTATTTTAACCAAACTTGATGGTGATGCAAGAGGTGGAGCGGCATTATCAATAAGAAATGTTGCAGAAAAGCCAATTAAATTCATTGGTGTTGGAGAAAAATTAGACGAACTGGAACCTTTCCATCCAGATAGAATGGCTTCAAGAATACTAGGTATGGGAGATGTTCTTTCATTAATTGAAAGGGCACAAACAGCAATAGATGAAAAGAAAGCTAAAGAATTAGAAGAAAAAATTAGATCACAAAAATATTCTTTTAATGACTTTCTTGAACAATTAGATCAAATAAGAAGTATGGGCCCATTAGACGAACTATTAGGAATGATTCCTGGAGTTAATTCAAAAGCTTTAAAGGGGTTGAATTTTGGAGATAAGGAAATAAAAAGAATTGAGGCTATGATTCAATCTATGACTAATTATGAAAGGGAAAACCCGGAAATAATTGATTCTAGTAGAAGAAAAAGAATAGCAAAAGGTTCTGGAACAACGGTTTCTGAGTTAAATAAATTATTGAAGCAATTTAAAGAAACAAGAAAAATGATGAAACAAATGGGTAATATGAGCAAAAGCATGAAAAAAAGAGGAAAATTTGGACTTCCCTTTTTTAAATAAATTTTAAACAATATTTTGGAGGTTTTATAAATGGCAGTAAAAATTAGATTAAAAAGAATGGGATCAAAGAAAAATCCATTTTATAGAATAGTAGTAGCAGACATAAGAGCACCTAGAAATGGAAAATTTATTGAAGAAATAGGATACTACAATCCTTTAACAGAACCAAAAACAGTTAAAGTAGATGCTGAAAAAGTTAATAAATGGATTAAAAATGGTGCAAAACCTACTGATACAGTAAATAGATTATTTAAAAACAACGGTGTTTACGAAACTAAAAACGATAATTCAGAAGAAGTATCAGAATAAGAGTCCTACCATTAGGAGGTATTATGGTTGAATTAGTAGAAACTATTGCTAAAGAACTAGTAGAAAATCCAGATGCAGTAGTTGTAACACATAGGGAAGAAGGAAATACCTTAATAATAGAAGTAAAGGCTGATCCTAATGATCTAGGTAGAATTATTGGTAAAGAAGGAAGAATAGCTAAGGCCATAAGAACAGTAGTAAAGGCAGCGGCTATTAAAGATGGCGTTAAAGTAGTAGTGGACATTATACAGTAGGTAATTATGGAATTTGTAAAAGTAGGATATATTACAAATACACATGGAATTAAAGGTGATTTGAAAGTCTATCCTCTAACGGATAATCCAAATAGATTTGAAGACGATATAGATTTTTATCTTGATGATGAAAAAATTAAGGTTAGAATAATAAAAAGTCGTTTGTATAGAGGATTGGTGTATATTAAACTGGAAGGCTTTAATAATATAAATGAAGTATTGAAGTTCAAAGGTAAATATATATATATAAAAGAAGAAGACAGAATGGAATTGCCAGAAGATACCTATTATATTTCTGACTTAATTGGTATGGAAATTATTAACGATTCTAAGGTAGTTGGCTATATTAAGGACGTACTAATTAATTCTAAAAATGATATTTATTTATGTGAAAGTAAAAATAAAAAAGAATTTATGATACCGGCAGTTAAAGAATTTGTTAAGGAAATAGATTTAAAAAATAAAAAAGTTTATGTTGAACTTATTGAAGGAATGCTCTAATGAAATTTAAAGTATTAACTTTATTTCCAGAATTTATTAATTCATTAAATACCTATGGAGTTATAGGAAAAGCAATTGAGCAAGAAAAAATAGAATTAGTTGTAAAAAACATAAGGGATTATTCTAAAGATAAACACAAGAGAGTAGATGATGAAATATACGGTGGAGGAGCAGGAATGTTAATGACTCCACAACCGGTATATGATTCTATTATGGATGTAAGAACAGAAAATTCTATTGTAATATATATGTCTCCACAAGGTAGGGTTTTAGATCAAAACTTATGCAAAGAGCTATTAAATTATGATGATATAATATTATTATGTGGACATTATGAAGGAATAGATTCTAGAATTATTGATAATTATGTTGATATGGAACTTTCAATTGGAGATTTCGTTATGACTGGCGGAGAATTAGCTGCAATGGTAGTAATAGATTCAGTTTCTAGGTTAGTAGAAGGTGTTCTAGGTAATGAAGAAAGTGCAGTAACAGATTCCCACTATAATTTGTTATTACAGAATAATGTATATACAAGACCTAGAGAATTTAATGGACTTAAAGTGCCAGAGGTGTTATTTAGTGGAAACCATAAAGAAATAGAAAAATGGAAATATGAAAGTTCACTAAAAAACACTAAGGAAAAAAGACCGGATATATATGAAAAATATATGAAAAATAATAAATTGAAATAGAAAATTTATTATGATATAATCACAAAGTTATGTAAAACGGATGGTCCTCTGCTTAATAGCATGAACATTTATAAATTAGGAGGATTTACAAATGGATATAATCAAGCAAATAGAACAAGAACAATTAAGAGAAAACAGTTTTGATTTTAATGTTGGTGATACAGTAGTATTAGACTATAGAATTGTTGAAGGTGGAAAAGAAAGAGTTCAAAAATTCGAAGGAACAGTTATTAAAATTCAAGGAACTGGTTCAAGAAAAACTTTTACTGTAAGAAGAGTAGCTTATGGTACAGGTATTGAAAGAACTTTCCCAATTCACTCACCAAGAATCGAAAACTTAAAAGTTACAAGAAAAGGTAAAGCTAGAAGATCTAAATTATATTACTTAAGAGATAGAGTAGGTAAAGCTGCAAAAGTTAAAGAATATAAAAACTTCTAATAGGAGCGCTATTAATAGCGCTTTTTTTATGACCTAAGACAGCGAAAGAAGAGAGCTGATGTAGGTCAAACACATTCTTTTCCAAGAATACGAAGAATGATTGGCAAAAAAAGTTGTATTATGACCTAACACAGCTAAGGAAGAGAACTGATGTAGGTTATAAATAATTTAGTTTTTTATTAAAATATTAGGATAGCCTACAATATAGTTAGAGAAAATTAATAATCCTTGTATATGGTAAAATATTTTTTAAAGATTTATATTTAAGAATTATATAATTAATTGAGGTATTGAATTTTTTATATTAAACTTAAATTAGTTAATTAGTTTTGTTGTGAGGAATAAAATATGAATAATATGAATATAAATTGGTATCCAGGGCATATGAAAAAAACCATTGATTCTCTAAAATCATCTTTGAAATTAGTAGATGTTGTTGCAGAATTAGTGGATTCAAGAATACCAATTTCAAGTAGAAATCCATTAATAGATGAAATTTTAGATGATAAACCTAGAATTATATTAATGAATAAAATGGATTTATCTGATGAAAATGAAAATAAGAAATGGATGGAGTATTTTAAAAAGGAAGGTCATGAAACTGTTATGATAAATTCTGTAACAGGTTATGGCGTTAAAAATATTGAAAAAGCATGTCGGTCACAATTAAAGGAAAAATTTGAAAAAAACAAAGAAAAAAATATTTTATCAGATAAAATAAGATTAATGATTGTAGGAATACCAAATGTAGGAAAATCGACATTAATAAATAGACTGGCTAAAAAGAAATCTGCAAAAGTAGGAAATAGACCAGGCGTAACTCGTCATAATCAATGGATTAAAACCTCTGGAAATATGGAATTATTAGACACACCAGGAGTTTTATGGCCGAAATTTGAAGATAAGTTAACTGGACTTAATTTAGCATACACCGGGGCTATTAAAGATGAAATAATGGATGTAGATAATTTGGCATTTTCTTTAATAGAGACTTTACAAAAAATAGACCCTAAAATACTTTCTAATAGATATAATATTGATACAGATAATAAAGCTACATTGGAAATTATGGATGAAATAGCATTAAGAAGAGGTGCTATTTTAAAAGGCAATGAAATAGATTATACAAAAACAGCTAATATTATACTAGATGAATTTAGAAAGGGAGTATTGGGGAAAATTACTTTAGAAAAAGTAGAGGATATAGATGTTCGATTATGATTTAACAAAATATTATAATAGTAATTTTAAAATTGCAGGTGTTGATGAAGTTGGAAGAGGACCATTAGCAGGGCCTGTAGTTTCATGTGCTATAATAATGCCAAATGGTGATTTTATTGAAGGAGTAAAGGATTCAAAAAAATTATCTGAGAAAAAAAGAATAGCTTTAAATGAGGAAATAAGACAAAGGGCTATAGCCATAGGTATAGGTGTAGTAGATGAGAAAACAATAGATGAAATTAATATAAAACAAGCTACAAGACTTGCAATGAAAATAGCAGTAGAAAATTTAAAAGATAAAAATGGAGAAAAATTTTCACCTGATATTACATTTATTGATGCAGAGAATATTGATTTAGATATTAGGCAGGAATCCTTAATAAAAGGAGACGACATTTGTTATCCTATAGCTTGTGCTTCAATAGTCGCTAAAGTTTTTAGAGATAATATGTTTATTGATTTTGATGAAAAATATCCCGGTTATGATTTTTTAAAAAACAAGGGATATGGAACAAAAAAACATAGGGAAGCAATATTAAGGCTAGGAGTAACGCCTATACATCGACATAGTTTTTTAAAAAAATTATTAGGGAAAAATTAGTATGAATACTAGAACTATTGGAAATGAAGGAGAAAATCTAGCACTGGGGTTTTTACTGGACAAAGGGTATAATTATATAGATAGAAATTTTAGTAGTAAAACTGGAGAAATCGACCTGATTTTACAAGATAAGGAGTATCTTGTATTTGTGGAAGTAAAGTTAAGAAAAAACACTAAATTTGGTTATCCAAGGGATTTTGTAACCTTAAGTAAACAAAAAAAGATTATTTCTACAGCAGAATCCTTTATTCAATTAAATAATCTATATGATTTACAACCAAGATTTGACATAATAGAAATTATAGAAGATGAAAAAAGCATTGAACATATTATTAATGCATTTCCATAGGAGGAAAAATGTTTAAAGCAGCTATATTAACTATATCTGATAAAGGTAGTAAAGGCGAAAGAGAAGATTTAAGCGGTAAAGTTATTAAAGAAATATTACTAGAAAATAAATATGAAATAGTAACTTATGAAATTATTCCAGATGAGCAAAATACTATAGAAAATAAATTAATAGAATTTGCAGATGAAAAGCAGGTGGATTTAATTTTAACTACAGGTGGTACCGGATTTAGCAAAAGAGATGTTACACCGGAAGCTACAATTAATATAGCGACTAAATTAGTTCCCGGAATTTCAGAAGCAATAAGACAATATAGTTTACAAATTACTAAAAGAGCTATGCTTTCAAGGGCAACATCGGTAATAAGAAACAATACTTTAATAATAAATTTACCAGGTAGTCCAAAAGCAGTAAGGGAAAGTTTAGAATATATTATTACAGAATTAGACCATGGACTAAATATATTAACAGGAAAAGATTCGGAATGTGCAAGATAACTTGTTAAGCATTCTTTCTATTGATATAATTAATTAAGAAAACATTTAGGAGGTACATATGATATCAGCAGGAGATTTTAGAAAGGGTACTACTTTTGAGATGGATGGCGATGTTTGGCAAATTATAGATTTCCAACACGTTAAGCCAGGAAAAGGTGCTGCTTTTGTTAGAGCAAAAATTAAATCAGTAATGACTGGTGCTAATAAAGATATAACTTTTAACCCATCAGAAAAATATCAGGAAGCAAGAATAGAAACTAAGGAGATGCAATACTTATATAACGATGGCTCTCTATACTATTTTATGGATCCAGTAAGTTATGAGCAAGTTCCAATAGATGCTGATGGAGTTTCAGATGCTATAGATTATATAAGAGAAAATGACAATGCAACAATTAAGTTCTATCAAGGAAGTCCTTTCTCTGTTGCTGCTCCAAATTTTGTAGAGTTAGAAGTAACTCATACAGAACCAGGGGTAAAAGGAGATACTGCAACAGGAGCAACTAAGCCTGCAACAGTGGAAACAGGTGCAACAGTATTAGTTCCTTTGTTTATTAATGAAGGAGATATAATAAAAATAGATACAAGAACTAACGAATACTTATCAAGAGTATAAAAATTAGGAGGTTCAAAATGGATAATATTTATGAAAATATTGCATATTTAAGAGGACTAGCTGAAGGAATATCCGTAGAAGAAGATGGCAAAACAGGTAAACTTCTATTAGGTATGATTGATGTATTAGATGATTTAGCAGAGGAAGTTGAAGCTTTATCATATGATATTGAAGATGTTGAAGAATATTTAACATTTATGGATGATGATCTTTCAGATGTAGAAGAATGCTTATTTGAATATGATGACGACTATGATGATTATGACGACTACGATGAATTCATAGAAGATGATGTACTTGAAGATTAATAAAACTAGATGCTTTTAAAGCATCTTTTTTTATTGGAAATAATATAAAGGAACCTTGTCAAAGATGGTGATAATTTGAAAAATAGAATTAAGGATTTTAGAAAGGAATTAAAATTAAGTCAAGAAGAATTTGCAAAAGCTATTAGAGTTTCCAGACAAACTGTAAGCTCTATTGAAACTGGAAAATATAATCCATCATTGGAGTTAGCATTTATTATTGCAGATTTTTTTGGGAAAACCGTTGAAGAAGTTTTTATTCACGAAAGGGGTAAAAAATATGAAGAAGAATAATTTAATAATTGGTTTAACTTACCTATTACTGGGGATTTTGATACTTATTAGTACATTGTTTTATACCGTTAAATTTCAGTCCATAATATTTGGTCTAGGATTTGCCTTTATAGCATCAGGCTTGGGGCGATTATTAGGTATATATATTGGACAACCAGTAAGAATATTAAAAAATATGAGGAAATAAGGGAGTTAAGAGAGATTGAGTTATAAGACGAAAGAAAAGAGAGTTTAAGGAATATATCGGGAAGATATACCTATATAGTAGGGCTAATTATAGTATTTTTATCATTTATAGCTTCGACTATAATTTTAGTGTTAGACTTGATTAAAGGAATAGAAATTCTATGGGCCTACCTTATAATTTATCTAATCTTTCAATATATTATAGGTTTAATAATTTTTAAAAAACTAGATAAAAAATATTAAACCAGATGAATTTTCATCTGGTTTAATTATTATTTAAATATTTTAATTCTATCGCCTATTGGATCAAACTCTTTTTCTCCTGCAGGGCTTAGTATTTCGCCAAATGGCATTTGAGCTACTAGTTCGAATTCTTCAGGAATATCCCACTTGGATTTTACTTCTTCATCTATTATTGGATTATAGTGTTGTAAATTTGCACCTACATTTTGTTCTGCAAGGCCTAGCCAAATTAATATTTGTAATATTGCAGATGAATGTTGACTATATTGTGGGAATTTATCTGCATAAGAAGAAAAAGCTTCTTGAAGTTCTTTTACTTTATTTTTATTTTCAAAATATAAAATTGTTCCATAAGAGGCTTTAAAACCATCTATTTTTGCTTTAGTCCTAGAAAAGTCCCTGTCTGGACCCATTTTCTTTTTCAAGGTATTTTCGACAATATTCCAAAAATCGTCATGGTTTTCATTTAATAGGACTGCTATTTTACCAGTTTGGGAATTATATGCAGAAGGTGCATTTTTAACTATATCTGCTATTAAATCTAAAACTTCATCTTCTGAAATTGGTAAATTTTTTCCAAGTCCATAAATTGATCTTCTCTTTCTTTCTATTTCTAATAAATTGCTATTCATTTAAAATCTCCTTTAATTAGTATTTAGTATCATTTACATAAGTAAGTATACCCAGTTTAAAAAGTTTAAACACTAATTAGTAATATTTTATGTCTTATTAACAGAAATTAAT
>DUUN01000578.1 GCA_012841535.1 Gallicola sp.
AAAAATTTAGAATTCTATAATTTTTTATGTAAAATTTTTTTGACATGTTGAAAATAAGACAAGAAAAACCCTTCTTTAGGTTCTTTCAAGAGTAGTATAATATATAAAAGATACACTATAGAAAGTTTACGGGTTATAGGATATAGGTTATACTGTACAATATATATTATATCTTTATAAATATGGAATTTTGCCTTGTAGATATTGAAATTAGACTAGACTAATATTAAAAAAAAGTTATATTCAAAACATAAAAAGATTCACAAGTAATTTTATCCATTAGGACATAATTTAATAATTATTCAAATAATAATTATTGTTTTAGATAATTAAGTAAATAATTATAATTTAGGGAGGACAGTATTGAAAGAAAGAACTTTTAAACAATTAATCATAATAATATGTAGTTTAATAATGGTTTGTTTTATGTATTTTATTCTATTTAAAAGCTCAAAGGGCGAAGATTCTTTTGCAAAAAACTTAATAGAACAGGAAGCTAAAGAAGATAAGAAATTATCTGATACATACCTAAACCATTTTTAAAAGAAGAAGTAAAAAATAGGGTACCGGAAGCTTTAAAAGAATATGTCGATTTAGGACATAGAGGTATTACAGTAGGTATGGGACCATATGATAGTTATAGTAACTACATGTATATGAGGGATATTAAAGCATACGAAAATAATAAAAATGTAAAAATGGATGAAAACGGCTTTCCAATGATACTTTATGAAGATGGTTATTTTTACAATCCCGTATCCTTTTGTCATTTTACTTTTTCCGTATATGCTGATTATTTAAAAACAGAAGATGAGGATCTAAAAAATTACTTTTTAAGATGTGCAGATTTCTTAATAACATTACAAGATAAAGAAGGTGCCTTCCGATATCCTTTTGAGTGGTATAACTATAATAGTGGTGAAACATATCCTAAGGATTGGGTATCATCCATGGCCCAAGGACATGCTTTAAGTGTATATACAAGAGCATATCATTTAACTAAGGATAAAAAATATATAGAAAATGGTAATAAAGTATTTAATTTTATGATAAAACACAAGGATGAAGGTGGAACATTAACAACTTTAGAGTATATAGATCCTAAATATAAAGATCATATATTTTTTGAAGAATATGTATCTACACCGGACAGTTATACTCTAAATGGTTTTATATTCAGTATATTTGGTCTATATGATTGGGCTACATTAAATGAGGATTATCCGAAATTAAAAATAGGTGGTTTGCCTGCCTATTATTTTGAGGAAGGCGTCGAATCTTTAAAACTAATTTTACCTTTATATGATATAGACGGTATGTCAACATATGATTTAGGCCATGTTGTATACGGAAATGATGGACATGTAATAGCTTCTTATCATAGTATACACATTATACAATTATCTAATTTGTATTCTGTAACAGGAGAAAAAATCTTCCATGACTATCAACGTTTGTGGACTTCTTATGTAGAGGACATAATCTAAATTTGTATTTTAAAATCTAATATACGTGTATTTACAACTTTTTGACTTATTAAAACTAGACAAAAAACCTATCTTACTAAATATTAGTAAGATAGGTTTTTAAATAGCTCTTTAAAAGAATACTCTTTTTCTTTATATTTATTGTTCTTCCTAAAATGGACCATACTTAATCATTTGAGCAATAAATACAAAAACAGCCGATTCTAATGTCCATATTATAAATAAGGGCATAAAGAAATTCACCCATTTTTTCCAAGGCACTCCCGCATTTGTAATTCCCGCCATAAAATAACCTGATGTTGGATAAATAATATTTGAAAAACCATCTCCAAATTGATAAGCTAACACAGTTGTTTGTCTTGTAACTCCTACAACATCTGATAAAGGTGCTAATATAGGAAATAGAATAACCGCTTTCCCAGAACCTGAAGGCATTAAAAACTCCATTATCATTACAACTACAAACATACCTATCGCAACTAAGGAACCTGGAATATTGTTTAATATATTTGCAAAGAAATGTACAATAGTATCTGTAATTTTAGCATCTGTCATAACTACAGAAACACCCCTTGCTACTCCTATTATTAAAGCCCCTAATAACATATCTGTAGCTCCTCTTAATAAACTATCACAAATTTCATCTCCTGAAAGTTTGGCTACTATACCAGAAACAGCTCCTAACATTATAAACATTCCACTCATTTCTATCATATCCCATTTTAAAACTATAACTCCACCTAATGTTATCCCCAACATTAAAATAGCAACTATTCCTGCATTTCTTTGCCTTGAGTTAAATGTTAGTCCCTCTCCATTATCTTCAGCAAGGTATTTCTTTCGTTTATTTTTATCTTCTTCATATACAAATGATCTTGTAATATCCTTTTTTATAAAACTTGCATATCTCATTATGTACCAAATACCTATGACCAAAGTTACTATAAAAGTGACTATTCTAAATTCCCATCCTGAATATAAGGGAAGACCACTAATATTTTGTCCTATGGCAATTGTAAATGGATTAGTTAAAGCTGCTGAAAATCCTGCTGCAGAACCACAAAGAGCTACAGCACAAGCTGTAATAGAGTCGTAGCCAAGTCTAATCATTAAAGGTAATATTATTGGAATATACACTAATGTCATTTCATTAACCCCAATAAATGCATCAAATAAAGCAAAAATCAACATTAATATTGGAATTACTAAAATACTATTTTTAGAAAATTTCCTAGCTAATTTATCAATAGCCACTGGTATAACTCCAATTGTTTGCAATACTGAGACTCCTGCACCAACAGCCAAGGTTAAAATAATAATATCTCCAGCTTCTACAAATCCCTGTGGTATTGCTTTAACTACTCCCATAATTCCTACAGGTTGACTGTCTATTACCTTAAAAGAATCTGGATCAACTACCATTCTACCATCCATCTCCACTCTTGCATATTCTCCTGCTGGTATAAAATAACTTGAAATAGCCGTTCCTATAATAAAAATAAATAAAATAATAAATATATGTGGCATCTTCCATTTCTTCTTTTTCATCTTACATCACCTTTCTTTTCACTATATTTTATTACAATACCACGCTAAAGTCTAGTCGTCTCATATTTTACAATCTACATAAAAAAACCTTTCTTGATTTATTTTACCAAGAAAGGTTTACTTTGTTTTATTATTCGCATAAATTCATTAGCCCATTCTACATACCTATATCCAAGAGCTGTTAAAATATTTCCATCCAACATAAAATCCGGTTCTTTAGTCATTTTTGTAACATCCTTGTATCCAATAAGACCTTTCATGTCTTCCTCTTTTAATCTAATATTCTCATCTTCTAAATACCATTTCTTTTCAACACCTGCTATAAACTTTCTATTTTTCATTATTCCTGCCTTACATAATGTCATAGGACCGGATGATATAGCAGCAATTAATTTTTTATCTTCATTAAATTTCCTTATAATACTGTGAAGTTTTTCATCTTTAAAAAGGATATACTGTCCTTCTGCATAGGAACCAGTAATAACTAATGAGTCAAATTCATTAAAGTCACATTCATCATAGGTTTTATCAACGACAGTCTGCATACCTTCTTCACAAGGATATATTTCCTTACTAGCTCCTATAAAAACAACAGGCTTGTTTACCATCTCTAATTTTGACAGCAGTATTGCAATTTCAAAATTACAAAAATGCGGAAATAATACTACTGCAGTTTTCTTCTGTCCCATATAATATAGTCCTTTCTTATTTAAAAATATATTCCTATAATAATTAATACTTCTATATTTTTATTCTCAAAAATCTCTTTTCCTACCTATTACCTTATTCATACAATGTTTATGTGGAATGCCTGATGAATTACAAGAAAATATATATTCACTACATTCTAAAATCTCCCAATTATTGTAATAGGTAAATAGTTCTCCTGATTTAAAATAATTAAATATTGGTTCTTTTTCCGGAGGATCATCTATAAAAGGCTTTTTTATAAAAGCATTATGAATATGTATTCCATTAGGATTTGTATATTCCATTAAATTCTCCATTATTTCATTACGCATATCTAACAGTATATATTGAAGTACACCTGATGAAATTATTATGTCGAATTTAGATGCAAGCTTAAAGGCATTTATATCTGCAATAAATAAATCTACTTCAACATTATTCTCTTTGGATAAATTTTTAGCCTTGTTAATTGCCTTATCCGATATATCAAAAGCAGTTACCTCATATCCACATTGAGCTAAAAAGACTACATTTTGCCCTTCTCCACACCCAATATCCAAGACCTTATATTTTCTTATTGGAGGCTTGTATTTTAAAACATCTAGACATATTTGTGAATGTTTTTTTCCCCAATAATATTCAACCTTATCATATTCATCATTATATATGGTTTTCTCCCTAATATTATATACATAACCTACTATTTGATTAATATCAACCTCGAAAACCGAAGCTAGTCTTTGTAGCATATTGGAATCCGGTTCTGCTTTTCCCAATTCCCATTTAGAAATTGCCTGTGGAGATATATTCAAAATATTTGATAACTCCTGTTGAGTAAGTCCTTTTATTTCCCTATATTTTTTAATATTCTCATGTAAATTCATATTCTCACCTCTCTTTTATCCTATTTTATAATAGGAAAGTATACTAGCAACTATACTTATCTTTTATTTGAATATTCAACCTTAAGTTGATTTTACTTGTAAATCTCTAACCATCCTTCATAGTAGTCATATCTAACTTCTTCTCTAGCCGATGTTAAATAATTACCAATTATCCATCCATATTTATAACCTAATTCTTCAGCCTTTTCAAAAAATTCCTTTTTGTTGTTTTCCTTTGTATTATTCGAATTTACTTTTAAGAGCCCTTTTAAAAACAATTTTTCTTCCAAATCTTTTTCCCTTAATGGATTTTTTTCCTTTTCATCTAAACTTAAAATTCCATAAGTTAACTCATAATCCTTTTTCTCATCTAAAAATATTACAACTCTATAAGGGTTAGATAAATATATTTGTGCATACTCTTTATTTTCAAAATCAAAATAATATATTGGCTCAAATATGTTTTTTTCAATTTCAAACTTACTTTTTTCCAAAGTGCGAAGTCTGCTAAGCATTTTCTTTCTATTTTCAATTTTATTAACTATTTCCTCTAAATCCTTGATTTGTTTTAAGATGTTATTTTTCCCTTCTTCTAAACTAGCTTCCAGTTCATCTATATTATAGTTTTCATAGTCCTTAATTTTTTTTACAGGAATAGATAATTCCCTGTAAAAAATAATGTCACAAATATTCATTATAGTTTGAAAAGTTACTTCTCTATAATTATTTTCCGGATTTCTTCTAAAATGAATAAGTCCTTCCTTATCCCAATATCTTAAGGCAGAAGAAGAAATATCTAAATTTTTAGCAACTTTACCAATACTGTCCATTTTTTTCATTTTTTCCTCCTGTTGACCTTAAAGCAACTTTAAGGTGTATAATCCTTATTGTATCATAGGAGGTGAAATATATTGAAGAAAAACTTTTTTAAATACGTACTCCCATCTATGCTAGCATTTGCCTTTTCTGGCCTATATTCAGTAGTAGATGGTTTATTTATAGGCAGAAGTATTGGTGATCTTGGACTTGCTGCCGTTAATTTTGCTTATCCATTAACTGTTCTTATTCAAGGAATTGGAACAGGGTTAGGAATTGGTGGTGCCGTTGGAATTTCTATTGCAAGGGGTAAAAGAGAACGTGAAGAAGAACATAAATTCCTCGGTAACACCATAATTCTATTATTAATAGCTTGTTTTACTTTAACAACTGTACTTTTGGTTTTTTCAGCTCCTCTTTTAAGAATATTTGGAGCAAAAGACACTACCTATATATACGCTGTAGAATATATAAGAGTAATAATTTTAGGAGCTACTTTCCAAATTTTAGCAAATGGATTAACTCCAATTATTAGGAATTATGGCAAAGCTTTTCTAGCTATGGTGAGTATGATTCTAGGATTTATAACAAATATTGTTTTAGACTGGCTATTTATTGTAAAACTTGGTTATGGAATGAAGGGTGCAGCCTTAGCTACTATTATTGGACAATTTGTTACTATGATTCCTTGTTTGCTATTTCTTATAGCAAAGGTAAAACTAATGTTACCTTACCATTTTAAATTATTGAAAAAATATATAGTTAATATTGTTCAAACAGGACTTTCACCTTTTGGCTCTGCAATGGCACCATATATAGTAATTTTAATAATGAATAAATACGCTTTTAATTATGGTGGCGATGAAGCAGTTGCAGCTTACGCAATTGTAAGCTATGTAATGTCCTTTATACAATTACTGCTACAAGGAATTGGTGATGGTTCTCAATTACTAATGAGTTACTACTATGGAAATAAGGAAGAAGAAAATGTATTGAAGGTAAGAAACTTAGCCTATAAATTTTCAGCTACTGTTGGAGCAATATGTCTATTAGTAATAGTATTATTAAGAAAACAAATACCGGTTATTTTTGGTGCATCTAGTAAAGCATTACCTATAACTGTTCACATATTGCCAATATTTGCACTAAGTTTCCTATTACTAGCTTTTTTAAGAATTACAACTTCATATTTCTATGCAACTAAAAATAATGGATTTTCATATATTTTAATTTATGGAGAACCTGTTATATCCTTTATTCTATTAATATTTATATTACCTAGAATTTTTGGATTAAATGGAGTATGGTTTACAATACCTTCTACTCATTTACTTTTAGTAATTAGCGGCTTTTTCCTGTTATTAAAAGAAAAAAGTAAGCAAGCAAAAAAAGCAATATTAAGTCATTAATGACTTATATTGCTTTTTTTTATTCATGCCATTTTATTTTTCTAAAAGTAAACAAGGAAGTAAACCACCAAAATAATCTTAAAATATTGTAAATAATCAGTGGTAAAATTCCTAAAATTGACAATATTATTTTAAAAGGTAGGTTTTTAGCATAATATAAATTATATATACTTATAATAACTAAAGGAAAAAACATAAATATAAGATTATATTTTCTTAAACCATTAATAAAACCATACAAAAGAATTAAATAAATACTTAATTCTAAAAAGGTCATAAGTAAAAATCTAATTTCTTTTAAATAATCTACATAGGTTACTTTAGTAAAACCTCTTTTAAAAAGTTCATCAAATGTACCTCTTTGCCAACGTAATCTTTGATGAACAAGATCTTTAACTGTAGGCATTAAATCCGTATAAACTACACATTCTGTAGATTTTCTAGTCTTCCAACCTAACTTTTTTAAATTTAAAGTCAATGAATAATCCTCTACCTGCGAATTATTGTCCCAAACAGTATTAAACTTTTCATTAATCTCCTCTAATGCTTTTATTCGTAAAAGATTACCTGTTCCTGAAATAACATTAACTTCCTTAAATATACTAGAATTATGATATTTTACATACTCAAAATGTTGCATCCAATAAAGCATATTTGATTTTTTTACAAGTTTAGGATTTCCAACAAAACTAGAACTTATTGCACCTACTGAAGGATTGTTTTCCAATCCATTGTAAGTATATTCTAGAAAATTTTTATCTAATTCTGTATCCGAGTCCATTTGACAAATATATTTGTAGTCACTACCCTTAAGATTTTCTTTAATCCATGAATATCCAAAATTTAATGCACCTGATTTTAAATTAGGATTATTTTCCATAAATAATAAAGTATAGTCTAAATCACTAATTTCCAGTATTTTTCTAGTTATTTTTTCTGAAAAACCATTATCTGTCATATTGTTAAAGACGATTACTACATGCTTAGGCTTTTTGGTCTGTTTCATAACTGATTTCAGAGTATCTCCTATTCGTTTTTCATTCCTATTAGGTATTAAAATAACTACTGGTAATCTATCTTTCTGATAATTTTTCTCAACTACTGAAGATAATAAATTATCATTACTCCATTTCTTTATATAACTAGTGCGAAAGGCCAAAAATAATAAAATAACAACTATTGTGCCATTTAGTACATAGGCTAAGGAACTATTTGTTAATAGATTTAATAAAGTTTCCAATATACATTACTCCTTTATTTTTAAATTAGTTAAAAATATATAATAGGTATAT
>DUUN01000127.1 GCA_012841535.1 Gallicola sp.
GATTCTTAAATTTTAGTTCTTTAACCGAATCTCAATGTTCCATTTAAAATGAAAGAAAGGAAATATGCATGACTCAAGAATTCAAACTCAACAAGTTCAAGTATGATCATCTCTTCTCGTACGCAGTCAATGTCGATGCGAACATGGACTTTATGCGAGGTATGCCATTTGGCACGAGGGTAACTGGATATGTTACAGACGGAACCATTTGGGGACCTAAATTAAATGGTATTATTTTGCCCGGTGGCGGTGATTGGTCCTATGTCCATGACAATGGAATTATAGATATTGATTGTCGAATTATGCTGGAAGCGGATAATGGCGATCATATTTATATGACCTATACCGGTCGAATTGACCTTGGTTCCAAAGAAGCAGCCATCGAATACGGCAAAGGTAATCTACCGCCTAAGATGGGAATTCAAATTATACCCGTCCTAGAAACAAATAGTAAAGAACATGACTGGGCAAATCGAGTGGCATGTTTTGGCATTGGTCGCGTGGATTTTACGACAGATCCGATCGCTTTACAATACGATGTCTATAGCTATAGCGCAATCCTCGACTGATAACCTCAAAAAATTTGATTCATCATTTAAGTATTCCGGTCGGATGAAAGGCAAATTCAACCGACCGGAGTTATCTTCTCCGTTATGCAAATTTATTCGGACTTGTGCATAACTCAATAACACTCTTAAGGATTAGGTCGAAGTTGGAAATTTACTACGCCAATCGATGTATCCACGACCACACCGATGAATTCAAGTCTTATCTGTTTCAAATCCTAGGATCGATTGGTTTGCGGCGGCTCAAAACCTTGGATCGATTCATTCCTTGTCAACTTCAATTAAAAATATCATCTAGTTCTGATCCAGGACAGCCTTTGTTATACCAATTCACATACCGCTGCCACAACCTGCCCACAAAAAATTGCTTAACGATCATCACAATAACTAGACCAAAGACGATTACGACAGCAAAGATCAGCAAGACGACATCAAGTCTGTCTCGCAATATGATCGCAATCGAAACGAGCAAAATAATTGAAAAAACTAGATAAGACAGCTGAAACCATACCTGCTGTTTATAAGAAACAAATAGTTTGATGAAACGATTTTCATCCAAAACATCCCTGGCATAAGCAAGCATTTGGTGATTCGGCTTGGAGTTGCTAAGAACACCATCCTTTAGTCGCTTGGTCATGGTAGGTCACTCCAACTTTATAATAATAAACATCCGCACACGTACTATGTGAAAAGATTTGAAATTTGTCAATCTGCTTCACTGGGGAACAGAATGACAGAAACGAGAAAGAAGACGATTCACTTCAAATCATTCCTCTTCTGAACCCTTTTCACAATTGGGTTCATTCATGCCTTGGGCAAGGACAGGGATGAACAGATCATTTGTTGCATGAAACTCCCCTTCTATCTTTTCAGATTCTATCGCGTATTCGCTGGTTGTGGAAGACCTCATTCGATCTTTTACGCGAAACTCCTTACATCTGCGGATCTGCCGACAAATTCGTGTTAAGCGTACTGTTTGACAATTTTGAATCTGCCCTGTCCGCTAAGCATTAATTCAGTACATACGACTTTCTATATTAAAGCAATAATAGAATGTTTGCCTCTTGACACAACAATATCCCCTCTCCAGCGAATAAATTTCTCAGCAATACTTGAGGGGACTGTCTGAAAATACGCCTATTTCTGTGTTCTAATCATCTTTTGGTTGCAAAACAAAGATCGTCCAATCTTGATTTGTACAGCGGTCTTGAAGCCTTAATACAATCAATTCATCCGACATTAAAGGTGACGATCACTTGATCCCCACTAACACCCAATCAATCGCATCCATGGCCTGCCGCGTTCCACAGTATGAACATATCTGCTCATCTGAAGACTTGATCACCTCATGACTGCCGCAATTATTGCACGTATACTGGTCCGGTTCGTAATGAACTTTAGTGATTACGTTTGCTCTTCTGTACAAGACAATTCGATACTTCTTCTGCTTGTCTTTTAACTTAGGGCGATCGGGTGAGCCCTGAATGTAGAGGCCATTCACTTTACAAACTAATTCTATCTCCTCATTTTGATCGTCGAGATGATATTTTTTGAAGATAAGCATCGGGATATTGCGACAGAGGATATTGCCTTTAAATTTACCATGCTCCTGCAGAATCTGAGGATCCAGTTGAAGAATATCAATGATGCGCTGTTGTAATAGTTCTTTAGAAAAATTGGGATCTTTCGCCTGAAGTTTTGAACGAACTAAATAATTTTTTAATTGTTGGTATATGCCATATCCTAATGCTCCAAAAAATAAAACAGTAAGAATAACAGCCACTACTATAGAAAAATAAAATTGAAGTTTCATAAAGAGATTTGGATTAATAATGCCAAATTGCTGTAAAAGTACTAGCACAATCATTGGGCCCAGTACATACCAAATTTTTGATACACCTTTCATAGCGTCATCAATCTGAAAACGGGACAACAGATATCGTACCGCTTCGGTGGCATACGTGGATCCACAATAAGCACAATGGAATTGGTCACCTAAATGTTCCATTGGGGCACCACAATTATTACAGTGAACTTCACCGGTGGCACTATAGGCCACCAACAAATTGCTTTTCAAAACGTTTGCTGTCAGAAAGGCATTTTTTATTTTTCTTTGGTACTTTTTACGTTGTCTATCGTTTCGATACGTTTCCTTCGTCTTTCCGCCAGTGACGATAAAATTCGTCATGACTTTGCCGTCGTATTTTTGGTTAATGGCGGTACTCGGACTCTGGTCATCATTTCGCTTTAAGTCAAATTGTAAATCTTTATATAAATTGTATTTATTAAGTACATCAATTTCTTTTTGAAAAGCTTCTAGTTGCAGTGCTGTGCAAAACGAGGCTATGGGTTCGGTACTTCTTCTGCGGTACATGTCTGCAATCTGGTTATATAAAATTTCTTCATTGAAATCGATTCTATCTACTAACATTGCGGATCTCCCTTATAAACAAACATTTAGAATAATCATAATCAATATCCAAATATTAATTGTTAGATCCATGTAAAATAATCGAATAATATCCGTGTCACTCCAAAAGTATCCCGCATTTATCAACTTTGAACGATGTTGATCCTGTGGTTCTCTAAAATATCATTGCTTGGTTTTCATTTCTTTTTCGATAAGATATTATTTTAACCGAATAAACATAGAAAAACAGGTGGTGTATAAATTGGTTCATTTCTTTAAAAGTGCTTTTCCTTGGATTATTATAGGTCTTGCTGTTATTGCTTTTGCCGTCTATATGGGGTCAAACAACAAAAAATAACGGAACAAATAACAAAAGACTAGTTATCAACTCCCCCTGACATATAATTCAGAGGTTTATGATGTGAACTAGTCTTTATTCTATTACTCTTTGTTTCCAGTGGTTAGCCACTATTTTGGTAATATCTCTCCTATAGTCACCTATCGATTGACCTTTTCAATACGCACTTTTTCAAAACTTTCTAAATTTAATTTGTCACTATGAATTAATAACTCACTTGCTTTTCTAACCTTATTCGCTGAATAATTAATCTCATATAAATATTGTTTGTAATCTACATATATTTCAGAAATTTCACTCTGATTATCATAAGTTAATATCCAATAATAGTCTTTTAAATAATCTATGTTTTCTTTTAATTCAAGGTGATTTTTATGTTCAAAAAAATTAGTATATAGATTTTTTCCCTGTTCATAATACGGGGGATCAAAAAAAATAAATACTTCTTCAGGCGAATAATCTAATAAAATATGTTTTATAAAATCATTAGCTTCTAAATTATAAAGCTCAATTTTATCTTTATATTTACTTATTTCGATAATTTTTTCCGACAAGTTTTTTTTATTAAACCTACAATTCAACTTATATTTTCCCTTTTGTTCACGTCCGCCAATAGGTCCTCCTGTTATTATTCCTGATGTATTGGTCCTATTTAAAAAATAAGTAGCAAAAGCAAGATCATAAGAGTATTCTTTTTTTTCTATTAATTGATTATAAACTTCCTTTTGCCGCTGCCATTCCTTGATAGTGACATTTGCATTTTGTATATCCGAAGCAAAACGACCTGAATAATTTAAAATTGTGTTCCAAATCGAATATATAGCAATATCGTAGTCATTAATAATAGTCTTGCCAACCTTTCCATGAAAAAGTAATTCCAACCCAGCACCAAATCCTCCTGCAAAAGGTTCTACATAGACAGTTTTTTCTAAGTGATTTTTCACTAGTATATTATTAACAAACTTTGATAATTGAGTTTTTCCACCAGGATATCTTAATGGAGAATACGTTCTAGGCAAATCTCTCACCTCCTTACTGTAAACTAGCTTTAACTCTCTTCTCCACTAGATTAAATATTTTTTGAACATCATTTTGAAATTCCTGTAAATCTTCAAGATGATTTTTATAATAATAATTTAACACTTGAGCTTCACGAATAAATTCTTTAATTGATGAGAGTGTTTCTCCATGGAAAACTTTTTTTAAATTGTCGTTCGATATATTGCAGTTATCATCTAGCTGAACCTCATCTAATATAATCTGTAAGCGATATGAGGTATAATCCTTGTTTAAATTTAAGCTTTCTAATTGTTGCCAAAATCTTGTATCATCTAATATCATTTTCAAAATATAGTAAAGATATGATTCAGGGGCTAAAAAAGTAGGTAAAGTCAACACGTTATCTTGTAACGTTCTAGAATTTAATCCTTCAATTTCATTTTTTAGATATTTATCTAGTACATTTTGTCCCTTTTCTCTTTTAGAGTCCCCATCAACTAACATAACGACAGATTTAAAATATTGATCAAAATTCCTCAAATTCTCCAGTTGAGTATGCCCCAGAGACATCGGAAAAATTTCGTATTCTGGAAATATCAAATTATAATTTTGTCTTATAATTTTTATTAATTCTTCAAATATAAATTTTGTCTCTTCATCTTCACAATAAATTTTTATTGCTGGACTAAAGTACGAGTTGTCATCAAACATATCTGATTTGATATCAACTACAGAGGAAATATTCGCCTTAATTCTAGGGATACGAGGATCTAATAAGTAAACTAACTGAAACTTCTCATTATTTCTATTTTGTTTTTTAATAATTTTTTCCAATAACGTAATTGAATGAGAAGTAAAAAATATCTGTAAATTTAAATTTTCAGACACTTTATCTAGTAAATCAAATAATCTTAATTGTGCACTGGGATGCAAGGATGCATCCATTTCATCTATGCATAAAATTCCACCATTATATTCCTCTCCTAGCTTTTCTTGAAGATAATAAAAATCTATTAAAGCAGAAATAATGGTTCCAAGGTTATCTTCTCCAACGGATTGTGTTTTAGCGCTAGAGTCTACTAATTCTACATGTATACGTCCACTGTTATTAACATTCTTTTTAATCTTACTAGTTTTACAATCCTTAACACTGATAGAATTCGGAAGTACCTCATTATACCATTCGATATATTTAGTTATAATCCCTTTCCGAATAATTTCGTTATCATCTCTCAAAACTTGTTCATCTAATTCTGCTTCTCCCATCGGAAACAATCTAGATAAAGAAATAAAAATTGTTGGAACTGGAACTCGTCCAGAATCTCCGATATTATACGTAACTTTACTTTTTTTGATCACTTCATTTAAAGATAAATTTGGGGTGAAATAGTTAGTTGCTCTAGGTAAAACTCTAACTCCTCTTCCTTGATTTGAATCATTCTTTAAGCCTAACCTTTTTTGTATACAATCTTCATTAACAGAGATTTTTAAATATACTTGATATTTGTTCTGTTGTTGATCATTAAATTCATCTTCTGTTATTACAAAGTAATCATCAAAATGAGGAAAAAATCTACCTCCAGCTATTCTTGTACCAGAAGTACCGAATGCCATGGCAATTAAAAAAATAATATTAGATTTCCCTACTCCATTAATGCCTGAAAAAACTGTAATATTTTTTCCTAGTTTTATATGTAGGTGATTAAGTTTTCTAAATTTTTCTATAAATAACTCTTCAGCAAAAAATCTCATTTGTTATCAACCTCATTTAGCACTTTTAAAAAAGTTCTTCAAATTCTTTAATCCTCAAATTTAGTAAAGAATGGAAGTCAAAATATCCTATCTTCAGTATCATCCATATATGCCTAAACCGAAATTTCTTGTTCTTTAATCTTATGCAAGAAATTTTCTTTCTATTTATCTTTTTCAAGTAAGCAGCTGTCTTTCGATTCAACATAAATCAATTCTTAAACAAATCTATCTCTCCCATATTTGGGGAAGAACAATAAGAATTCAATTTCAAAGCGTTAGGTTGTGTCAAAATAATAGATAGTGCTGGAATACGTTCAAATCTAACAAGCCAAATCTTATCATACTTTTTTTAGTTGTGGTACTAAACCTTGGAAGTATTTGAAAAAGGTTTCTCTTCACTGTTCCATAGTTATCATTATAGATATTCCAAGATTAATTTTCCAAACCTACCTGATTTTCACTAATTGTTAGTGCTTGAAATATACCTTTATCATCTTCATAAGGGCTATAATAGTAAACTTCCTTATCGTTTAATTCTCTAAATACTTTTCTATTTTTCTTTAGATAAAATAGGCACAGGTAAGTTTGTAACTATAACCTGCACTTTCAAAGGTGTCTAAATTTGGAAAAAATTTTTTAAGAAGTCTTGAAATACATGCTATGAATAACTTTCAATTTTCACTTGCCAAATTCATAAAGCATTAAAAACTTAGCTATAAGTTACAAATTCTCGTCTTCCACTTTTCTCTACTCTGTGTCTATTTATATTTGCTTAAACTTTTTCCATCACCACATCTTTTTCATTAAACTTGTGTCCACTATTTTTAGCTCATCCATCAAACTCTCTGGCTGCAAAGCTCCAGAAGTTGAATGATAGTCCCCCTTAAATCCTGTGCCCATTTTCAACCTCCGAAAATACCTTCACAGTATGACTTTCATAATGAATGGATTCGGTTACATCTTTGTATGGGTCAAATACATCAGCAAACATTCCACCATGTACAAAAACAAGCTTTGGCTTGAGTCTTCTTATGAATTTTTCTAGTCCTTGTATGTAATTAGTTTCAATCTTTAGATGCCGTACAGCTATTTGACAAAAAAAGAGTTTCATTCAAGAAACTCTTTTTCCAGATGTACTGCTATTTAAAATTTTAGTATCAGAATCGTTAAATGAACCACTCGCACCCTGAATGGTCAGTGATATAACGGGTTACGAAGTGTCTGAACCTATCTGATTAGAAAATGTCCAACCTATTTTAACTTATTTTAAGATTTTTCTGCCATTCCAGTTCCAATTCCAGAAAAGTTTTACAATTGACTTCTCTTTTAAATAAATTTAATGTAGATTAATTATCACTCAAAAATACTATCAAGTAATTGATATCCCAATACTGTCACCCTAAAACTATATATTCCACCATCTGTTGCTACTGGTACCCCTCCAAACGTACACTTGAATTTGTGACCCTAAAACCCTCACAACAATATAGCCTAAATAAATTTAACATTGATAACTCATACTCTTCATCTTTCAGCATCCTGCCAATTAATCAATAAATTAGACCAGAGTTCTTGCTTGTCATCCTCATCCTCTATAAAAGTATTACCTAAAATTTCAATCAAAAATTTGGTGGTAGAGGCATTTGCTTGCCTTCCAGATTTCTTTTACTCTTTTTTCTCATATTTATCAAAAAACTTATCTGCTCTGTTCCAACAGAAAAATTCAATTTGGCGACTTGTAAAATAAAGTGAAATAAAAAGGCTCTCCACAATTCTGTACAATGTAATTGGAAAACAAACAAAGGAGAACTGCTTTGAGCCAATTACATTGTAACAAAAAGCGGCGCGCGGGTCA
>DUUN01000560.1 GCA_012841535.1 Gallicola sp.
TACAAATCAAGTATGAGGTGAAAAAGGAAAAAAAGAATAATTTTGCAACAAGGCTAATAGAGGATTTAGACTAGAGACACACTAAATGTAACACTACCAGAAGATTCTCAGCATTGGGTAATTTGACGATTGATGAATTTTGGAAACTGTATAATATTAAAAAACAATTAATTAAAAATGTCGCTTAATTTTTTGTCTCAAATAAGTTGGCAATTCCAGCTGATAAGTTTGTGGAAATATTGGAATTATCTGAAAAAAAATAATATTATGTATTCATCTTTTTTTAAACGATTTCTTGACGTATTGTTTGGTTTAATTGGTTTGATTTTGTTTTCACCATTATTGTTGTTGGCATCAATATTAATAAAATGTTCATCTAAAGGACCAATCTTTTTCTTACAAGAAAGACTTGGGAAAAAAGGAGAGATTTTTAGAGTATACAAGTTTCGAACTATGACAAATAAGCAACGTGAAGTAAGAAGAGAGATCAGAAAAGGAGATTCCGAAGTTACGAAATTTGGTTATATTTTAAGAAGATTCAAAATAGATGAATTGCCACAATTATTAAATGTCATATTAGGTAATATGTCAATCGTAGGTCCAAGGCCATGTATGCCAGAATTAATAAATGATTTTAATGAAGATGGATATTATAGACTAAAGGTGTTACCAGGATTAACTGGTTTGGCTCAAATAAATGGGAATATTAATTTGACTTGGGAAGAACGCTGGAGATACGACAGAGCATACGTTGAAAAGATTAGTTTTATATTGGATATTAAAATAATAGTGAAAACTATACTTATAATTGTAATAGGTGAAGATAAATATGTAAAAAAGCCAATTATATGAGAATAATAGTTATAGGAGCTGTAAATAGTACTTTACAAACCATTAATCAATTAATAAAGCACCAATTCAATATTGTAGGCATATTAGGTCACGAACCAATAAATTCATCAAATATTTCCGGATGGGTTGATTTAAAGAAAATTTCCGATGAAAATGAACTTCCCTATAAAGGTTTTAGAAAAATTAATGAAGCAGAAAATATAATATGGGCTAAGTCAAAAAAACCGGATATAATATTTGCTGTTGGATTTTCTCAATTATTATCTAATGAATGGTTAGAGATGCCTCGTTTAGGATGTATTGGATTTCATCCCACTAAATTACCAAGAGGAAGAGGACGCGCACCTTTGGCATGGACAGTATTAGAAGAAAAAGAAGGAGCTGCAACATTTTTCTTGATGGGAGAAGGTGCAGATGATGGTCCAATATTCGTTCAAGAAGTATTTCAAATAGAAGATAATGATGATGCACATTCAGTAAAAGAAAAAATTAATTTAGCAATAGTAAAAAGTCTCGATATCTGGTTGCCAAAATTGAAAAATGGAATATGGGATCCTATTCCTCAGGATGAAACTAAAGCAAGTTGGTATGGAAAAAGAAACAAAGAAGATGGACATATTAATTGGAATTATTCAGCGTATAGTATTGATAGACTAATTAAAGCAAGCACTAAGCCACATCCTGGAGCTTATACTTATTTTGATGATAAAAAAATCATAATTTGGGAAAGTGTAATTGAAAAAGATATAAAAATACATGGTGTGAATGGAAGAATTTTAATAATTGATACAAGAGGAATTCTCGTTCAATGTGGTGATGGTTTAATATGGTTGAAAAAAATTGAGGCGGAAAAAGATATTTTACTTAGAGTGGGTGATAAGTTAGGTTATAATATAGAAGATGAGATTAATAGGTTGAGAAAGATAATTAGAAAATTAGGATATGAATAATAGAATATTAGTTATAGCACCCCACGCAGATGATGAAATAATTGGATGCGGGGCAACAATTGCAAAACATATTGACGATGGAGATGATGTTTTTATTGTGATAGCTACTAATGCCGCTTATGGGGCTCCTGAATTGTATACTGAAGATGCGGTTCAAATAGTAAGAAAAGAAGCTTTAAATGCTCATAAATTATTAGGTGTGAAAGAGACATTATTCTTGGATTTCCCTGCTCCTGCATTAAATGCATATCCTGAATACAAAATATCCTTGAAAATTTCTTCAATTATTGATAAATATAAACCATCATTTCTTTATATACCACATCCAGGTGATATTCATCAAGATCACAAAGCAATTTATCGTGCTTCTTTAGTTTCAGCAAGACCTCAAGGGAATATTAAAATTTGTAATATTTACTGTTACGAGACTCTTTCCGAGACTGAATGGACACCAATGCAAGAGAAACCTTTTGTCCCAAATCATTATGTAAATGTGACTGATTATTTTAATAAGAAGATCGAAGCCATGAATTGTTACAAATCCCAAATCAAAGATTTCCCTCATACACGTTCTATAGAATCATTTGAGTCTTTAGCTAAGTTCAGAGGGTCAACAATAGGTGTACATAAAGCCGAAGCATTTGAAGTTGAACGGCAGATGATAATTTAATTAATCCTTTTTTTATACGTGTTTTGTGAATACTTTTTTGTACTTCTCAGCGAGTAAATAATTCACTATCTTTGGATTTTAAAATCCTGCTGAAGACCATCCAAAAGGTTTTTAAACGTGAGGGTATCAACTCTGATACAAGTTCTACAATGGAACCGTTTAAAGGGAATTTATGATGAAGAAAATTGCAATTTATGGTGCAGGTGGCTTTGGGAGAGAGGTTGCTTGTTTGATTAATAAAATAAATGAGAAATCACCTAAATGGGAGATTATTGGTTTCTTTGATGATGGTTTAGAAAAAGGAACTAAAAATGA
>DUUN01000303.1 GCA_012841535.1 Gallicola sp.
ATAATTTTACGATTTTCTAAGGTGATATTAACTTTCGAGAAAAGGGTAGTATTCTTTGTTGGCTCCAACACATCCACAAGGCAGAAAAAGAAAAACAGAGGATACTCTTCAAACTTTATTCTATAATCCTTATCGTAATCTAAAATTAACTCCTGCATCTCAGCGTAATCATCATTATAAAATTCATTTCTTCTTTTAAACCAAATGTTATGGGCGATAATTATCCAACTAATATAGCTGTATATCTGCTCCAACTCCTTGCCCCAATATCTCTTAGAGTTAGGATTATGCTCTTCTCTTTTTCTTATTTCAAGCATGTCCTCTATAAATCTTATACCTCCATAGATGCCATGATCTTTCATCTTCCGATATGTATAATACTTTTCATATACTTCTGAATAAAATTGAGGCACTGAAAGGATATTAGTCTCTGGCCTGAAATTCGGCAATTCTTCTCCGTCTTTACTATTCTCAGCAATATAACCTAAATCGTGAAACAAGGTCGCCAAAAACCAAATGTATGGAAGCTCTTTTTTGATTTTATCCTCACTCACAAAAATATCCAAATTCTTAATTTCAGAGATTATTGCATGTTCTATCCCGAATCTCTTGTTGTATAAAAGTGCCATCCCAAAAAAGAATGTGGATACTATATGAGTGATTCTTTTTGGATTTTTTTCAAACAGCTCATCAATCTCACTATAAAGTGCGTGTTCAGACTTTTCTGATAGCTGAATAAATTCTTTTATAAAGGCTAAACATATTTCAGTATTACCTATATCGAAACCATCAATTCCTAAACCATAATAGTTCCAGGCCTCAGTATTCTTTATTATATTCGTATAAAGGTTTTTGAGATACATTTTTAATCTTTGGCTAATAAGAGCTTATTATTAACAACTAACAAATTACATGGTCAAATATTCTTTTTTCTTGTAATGTTAAGTTTGTTCCGTTTTTAGTTTTTATAGATCTATTATACATATGGTATGCTAATGCAACATCAGCATAAGATAAACCTACTGTATTGAAATAAATAAACTCATCATCTGTCTCTCTTCCTTTTTTCTGTTCAGTTATAATTTCCCCTAAATCAGCATATATATCAGAATCAAGCAAGAGTCCTTCTTGGTACATTCTACTAACAGTTTGACCCCTATGCTTTACAGACTCCCAATCATCACAAACTATTTTATCGGCCTTTTGAACTACTTTATATTCGTCTTCCCATCCTCCAATGTGACTATAAAAGGCTCCTTGTTTAACCCAATCAGCTTTCAAAAGATCAATTTGAGTGCTAGTAGCAGTAACTATAATGTCTGACTCTTCAATTGCATTTTGATAGTTCGTTTCGCACAAAACAAATTTCATGTCAGGTAAAACTTTTGACATATCCTCTACAAACTTTTTTTCTGTATCTATTGTTCGTGATGAAACTTTACAAATTCTTAAACTTGGACGTACGGTTTTCATAGCCATAAGGTTCATTTTTGCATTTTCACCAGCACCAATAAAACCAATTGTCTCTGAACATTGTTTTGCCAAATATTTAGCAGCTATTGCGCTAATAGCAGCTGTTCTTAAATTTGACACGAAGGTTCCTTCCATTAAAGCTATTGGAAAGCCTGATACAATTTCAGAAAGAATAATTACAGCAGAAACGTTTTGTTTTGCAAATTTCTTCGGATTATTTGGGAAAACAGATACCCACTTTACTCCGCAGATTTTCTCATCTAATAAAGTTGCAGGTAATACATTTATTCGATCTTGTGTAACATCATCAAATATCTGCACTGTTTTGTCGGGCATTAAAACTCTTTTGTTCATAAAGCCAACAATTGATTTTTCAATTACATCTATTGCCTCATTTACATCAAAGCAACCTGAATTCAAAAGATCTTCTTGTGAAAAATATTTAACGCTAATATGTGCCGATTTCATATAATTGTGATATAAATTATTATACTAGTTTATTCTTATAGAATCATTTTCGATGTTAAATAAAGTAAATAGCATATTTTCTCCATTTTCATCTAATACTTTAATTTGTGATATTATTTCATCAAGTGCTCGCCTCAATAAAGACACTTCATCATAAGTAACATGTAAATAAGCAAATACTTGTTGTGCTGACCCCCACTCTAGAATCTCATCACCCAAATTATGGACATAAACAAAAGCTTCTACATCTAACCTTTTCTTGATATTCTCTACACCAGTGATAGAAGTTATAATACCAGATTTTATATGAATTG
>DUUN01000001.1 GCA_012841535.1 Gallicola sp.
AACAGGTGGAGTGACAGCATTAGCAACAAGTTAATTTTTAAAACACAGAAAATAAATGTTATATTTGTACTTAAAATAAAACAACACTATGAAGAAATTTATTCAATGGTTAGCAAAGATTTTCAAAGCAGAAATTACTGTTGAGAAAATCGTGTACAAGGATAAGATTGTTGAGGTTGAGAAGTTAATTTCGCTTAATAGTGAAATTGATGGGGATGTGACTGTTAGAGGTAATTTATTGGTTACTGGAAGCCTAAATGTAACAGGCGGGGTAGCTTGTTTAGCGATTGATAATTCACTTAAAGATAAATAATTATGGCATTACCTAATTCAAATATAAGCGTATCTATGGTTAAATCAGCCATAGGAAGTGGAAGTAATGATGTAGGTACGTTATGTACTCATCCTAATATTAACAAGTGGAGTAAGTGGAAGCCAGTAATATACCCATCAGTTCATCCTATATCAATAGCTGCTCTTACTAATGCTCATTTTGGTTTAGAAGTACACGAATTTACTCCAGCAGATACTAATGATCCTGAAGCGCATAAGTTTATATATTCAAGACCTACAGGAGGAGTGACTTCACCTTATAGGTTAGGAGACTTTAGAAATTATGATCACGAAGCAGTACCCTCTTATTTTCCTACAGCCCTGCCATCTATTAAAAATAAAGCTATTATACCTTACTCAGTATTCTGGGGTATTGCTAAAAACAATAATCCTGGCAATGCTTTATTAGGGGATGTAAAAATGGTTTGGAATGGTACTCCTCCTCAAGGAGCTGCTAATGTGAAATTTAGAGATTTAATGGTAGGAGTTCAAATTAGAAATTCTGTAGGAGAGGTAGTAGATACCCAATTTAGTGAAGAGAGTATTGAAGACTCTATAGGAATAGAGATAGATGTAACTAATATAAATGTAGGGCATTATACTTGTCATTTATTTACCTATATGGATGGGTTTCCAGATCGAAGATTTCCATTCCCCTCTTATGAAGATTTTCCTAATCATCAGTCTTTACAAGTGATATTTGAATATCCATTCAATTTACAAACTTTAAATGCTTATAGATATATAGGGGCTACTGACTATCCTATAAATATACAAGGTGTGACTAATAATGTTACTAACGCAGGAAGCACTACATCTACCAGGTTAGATGTTAGAATAAACGCAACAGGTAATTATATATTAGATCTAAAGAAGTTATATTTAATGCATTTTGATAATATGTTATTTAATGCTACTACTATTAATGATACCTTTGGAACTACAGTAATAAATTCAAAAGCAGGTACTGTAATAGATGGTAATTTAATAGCTTCTTTAAAAGACGGTGATTGGATAGATTTACAATTAAGAACTAATGTTACTATAAAACCCAATTGGGATTTATATCCCTCTCCTTATTCTGTATATTATTATGTGCAATATGAAGGGCAGGAAATATTAGGAGCAGGATCTATTTGGAGAAATGTATAACAATTTAAAAAAATTACAATTATGGATTTAATTTTAAAAAACAATACAACTATGCAAACAAAACTAGTAAAAGAAACAATCGAAAGAACTCTGAATGAGCTTCAGGAAGAAGTTGAAAAAACAGTATCAATCGAGTACAAAGTGTTAGATGAAAACGAGAACCAAGTAGGCTCGGCAGTAATTTCTAAACACGGTGTTAATATCAGTCTGTACGGCTCAGAATTTGACATTGAGGATTGGAAAAATAGGCTCAATAACTTTTTAAATATTGAAGAGGAAGTTTAAAAAATAGAGTTATTATGAAAAAAGAAAATGCAATAAATTTATTTGTCTTGATTCGAGATATTAAAAACAGCAATTTGTCTCGTGAGGCTTTAGTGAAATATATAATGTTAAGGGTAAAACTGAAATCACTTTTTGAGGAATTTGAAAAAGCACGTGAAGAAATTAGCGAGCAGGTGAAGCCGAGCGGTTGGAAAGATGGCGAC
>DUUN01000080.1 GCA_012841535.1 Gallicola sp.
AGAAGAAGAAAATAATATTGATATTGAATTAAATTTTGAAGAGTATTGTAATCATTTTTATAAGGTTGATACCAGTATATATGAATATAATAACTATCTAATTTATATATCTTTAAATGAAGTTAAATTTAATGAAGAAGAAGAGCTGTTGATAGATGAATATAATAATATTTATAATAGTGATAATAACGATGACATTGATAATATAATGTCTTCCAGTTCTAGTGGTTCTAGTGATAAAGATAAGGAATATTATTTTCTTACAGGAACAGAATGTCCCAGTGAATATGTTAATTCACAATATAATTTCAATAGCATATGGGTAGGGGATATATTATTTGAAGAAATGGGCGGTCCAAGCAATATTCTTCACCACACGGCTATTATTGAAGGACAGTTTTATTCATCAACCTTAGGAATTTATTATTGGAGAGTAATAGAAGCAGTCAGCGAAGGAGTTACTCGCGGTGTGCTTGATGATAATAGATTTGTTGAAAGAAAGGGACATTTATTATATTGTCCTGATTCTACATCAAGTCAAAGATCTGGAGCAGTGAACTTTTGCATTAATCAACTAGGTAAAGATTATGCCCTTATGCCAGCACTTTGGAACACAAGTTCCAACAGACAAACATGGTATTGTTCAATACTTATTAATTCGGCATATGAAAGCCAAGGTTTTTGGATAGTGAAAATTAATTGGGCAATGAGAATAGCGGCGGTGTGGTATATTTTTCCTACGGATTTAAAAAACAGTGATAAAACACTTGAATATAAAAGCTATTAATCTTATATATTTTTTAAAGGAGAGCTTGCAAAAAATGGTCAAAAAGTTAAAAATCTTATTTTTTATTTTGCCGATTATATTTTTTGTATATGGGATAATTGAATTTATCGTTTTACGAGATTTATCATCTTATTATACTTCTATTGTTTTAATCGGAGTAATTGCAGCATTTTTACAGCTTGCTTTTTTAATAAGAAAAAAACATAATCTGATACTAATTTGTTCAGCTATAAAATACGTATATAGCTTTGGATTTACTTTGCTACTTTTGGCACTTAACATTATGGTATTATGGGAATATATTGTATTTAACCATCTTTTTTATATTACAATTGCTCTTGGTGTTTTGCTTGTCGCAATAATTGTACTAGCATTAATAGAATTAAAAAGAATTAAACAATTAAGAAGTTTATAAAAAATTAACAGCCGTTATTAAAACGGCTGTTTCTAGAGCTGATGAGGAGATTCGAACCGCTGACCTGCTGATTAGGAATTTACCAATCATAATATGTATCATTAAAATTTTTTCTTTATGAACTTTTGAGATGTTTGGCGATGTTTCAATTAAATCTTTTATTATTTCAATGAAATGAAAGAATTTAATACCTATATATTTTTATGAATCTTTCTATCTATTTCAAAAAAAGATATACTTTTTTATTCTTTTTAATAGAGGTAAAATCAAAATTATCAGGATAAAGTTTGATTCGAATTATATTACCAGGTGTAAAACTATAGGTAATATATAATATCCTAGCTCGTAGCCGTCTTCTCTTTCAAGTAATTTTCAAAAGGTATATAGCCTGTATAATAATATTTTTTATCAATATAAAATCCAGCATAAAAAAGAGTAAATTTGGTTTGACAAGTATTACAAAGCACAACTTAATAAAATTGTATCTTTTTAAACAGGTCAGGTTTTATTTTGTATTCAATGAGTTTATATCTAATTGTATTAGGTTTACGAGCTAAATATAGTGATACGCATATAGCAGTAAATGTAGCTAATACAAATACAAGCTGAATTAATTCTTCTGTTCCAAATGACCAATTATAAAGGAAAGACATTTATATCCCTATAGTTTTACAAAACATTATATATTAATTATAACATAACTTATTTTTATCTTTAAAAGACTGTTTTTTATTTTTAATAAAAATTGTTATTTTTTAGATTGGAACGTCTTAAACATATTAGTTTTTTTAAAATAAAAAAACGGTTTTAAAAACCGTCTTATTTTATAATTATTTAAATAGCAATATCTTGATTTAATGTATTATCTGAAAATCTTTCAGTATTTTCTATTTGTTCTTTTATTGAAGTTGCTATAATATAAGCCATTTTAACTGGAACGGCATTACCGACCATTTTATAACCATCTTCTAATTTATCATAATAGAAAATAAAATCGTCAGGAAATGTTTGTAAACGAGCGCATTCACGAATTGTCATACGGCGATATAAATGTTCATAGCCTTCTTTAAAACGACGTTTATTTTGTCCTATTAATTCCATTGGCGGCGCTTGAGGGTGTAATTGAGCTTGTCTGCCAGTCGCTTGGACAGTAAATCCTTGTTGATTCCATTGACGAACACGGTTACGACTCATAAAAATCGTGGAAAAACTTCCGACAAAATATTCGTGATTAGGGATTATAACATTTGAATTTGTTTTATTTTTTTCTAAAGCAGGGACAGCAGTGTCTTTTAAATCACCGATTGCTTGTTCTAATGTAACATAAATTTTAGGCGCTTTAGGAATCTTAAAATAAAACCCTAAATCCTTTCTTATACCAATAAAGAAAATGCGCTTACGGTCTTGCGGAATACCATAATCAGTTACATTTATAAGCTTCATTGTTAAATTATATCCGCTATTTTCAAATAATTGAACAATATTATTTACTGCTTCCTCGTGTCGTTTTGCTAGCATCCCGGAAACATTTTCAGCAAGGAAAAATTTAGGTTTTTTATCTCTTAAAATACGAATATATTCAAAAAATAATTGTCCTCTTGGGTCATTTATTCCTCGTAAGCTGCCAGCTTCTGACCAGGACTGGCAAGGGGGACCGCCAATTATCCCATCACAATCAGGAATTTCAGAAGATAATACTTTTCTTATATCGCGTTTATCAAGTTTGCAAGGATGATTTTTTTCATAAGTTTCCCAAATGGTAGGGTCAAATTCATTGGCGAAGACAATATTAAATCCTGCTTGTTCAAAGCCTAAATCAAGACCTCCAGCACCAGAAAACAGACTTACTACATTCATTTTTATTTCTCCCTAAAAGTTATTAAAACAGCATCTTTAGTAAGAGCAGGATTATCGGGATTTTTAATTTTACAGGATTTAATTCTTATCCCATTACAATTTTCAACTATATTACGACTATTTAAAGGAAATGTATAATATTTTTCACTATTAATAATAGCAAAAAAAGGTGCTTCTTTAATATATTTAAAAACAGTAAAAGGGTTTTCGATTCCCCACATTCCGCGTATTCTTAAGTAAGTTATTCCAAGAGGGTCAACTCTATTAACCCGACCTAATTCGTTAGTTTCTCCAAATTCAACATCAGCGATAGATTCTATGCCAGTTTTTATTGTGTTTTTTATTCTTTCATAAATTTCTGGACTTGCGGCATAATCTTCGCCATATACAAAAGCTAATGATTTAATTTGATTATCATTAACAACACCAACTGAATAAATAATATCTTTTTCTATCCATTGCTCGCAATTTTTGCAAGCTTTAGTAATCATTGGACTTGATGAATAAAGTTTATGTTTAGGATATGAACTATTTAAAGCTAGTGAAGAGCCTTTTGATTCAATTTTTTTGATTTCTAATGCATCGCCATTTTTTATTATGGCATCTGGTGGATTGTTTTGATTACCTAAATATGAGAAAGTTCGGCTATATATTTCGTTTACTTGCTGTGCATTAGTATTATCAAGGGTTCCCGCAAAAGCGTCATATATAAATAATTCTAAAGCTTCTCCCATGTTATTTACACGGTTTCTGCTTTTATAAAAGTCTTTAACTGTTAAAGTTTTTTGATTATTAATGTTAATAATTGCATTTAATAAATTCATACTATTTTTTTATATTTTTAAAATGATTTTTATTTAATTTTAACATCTTATATGATAAAAGTCAAAATAAGCATATCTAATGAAAAATAATATATGAAAAGCGCATAATGTAAAAAGTTGATTTTTATCTTAAGGCTTGGCATTTAATATTGTTAGTTTCATATAAACAAATGTTCAAACAAAAGATAACTAATTTTGAACGATTAATAAAAAAGTATCGGGATTTCCCCGATATAGTCAAATTAGTTTTCCTTATTATCGTTTGCTATGAGAAAGTTATCAATCAAAGATATTAATATTTTATATCAATAACTAATCCAATATATTATCATGTCTTTATATATATGTGTTTGCACAGGATTAAGAATAGGCGAGTTTTTAGCTTTAGATTTTAGTAAGGATATTGATTACACGATAAATGAAATAATTATAAATAAATCGTTAAATGTTTATACAAATACCGTTCATAATTCTACAAAAACAGAAAGCGGTATGCGAAAGGTAAAATTTCATAGCGATTTAATACCTTATATTCAAGAATTAGAAAAATATCAGCGAATAGGTATAAGATATACATACTCAATGATTAGATGCTATTTTAAAAGATTATATGCAAAGCTAGGCTATAAAGGATATAACATTCATACCTTTAGACATACGTATATTATTTTTTTGGGAAGATTGTAAAATGAAGTGCAACGGGTAAAAAAAGATTCATAGTGAACCTTTATCTTTGTATAATAAGTTTGTAACACAAGATTATACAAAAGGAAAAGGCACTATGAATCAAGGACATTATAG
>DUUN01000137.1 GCA_012841535.1 Gallicola sp.
ATAATACCATATATAAAATATAATGATATTTACTAATGAATTTTTTAATCATAAACCACTACCTTCTTACTACTGTTTTAACTCTTTTAGTTTTTCATTTCTTAGCGACAATAAAGTTTGGTTGATTAGAGTCGAAGAAGTCCCCTTCGTATATGGAAAATATATTATATCGACACCAACCTCATTAAACTGTTTTTCATACTTTAGCCACTTCTCAGTACCCTTCCAATCATCACCTACAAACATAACATCAAATTTCAATTCTTCCCAAGCTTTGAATTTATCCATTGACGTTTGGGGTACAGCCATATTGACATATTTTATTGATTCTACTATTTCTAAACGTTCCTCAAATGGGATTACAGATTTTTTGTTTTTGTATGATACAAGTTGATCTGTTGTTACACCAACTATTAAAAAATCACACTGTTCTTTAGCTCTTCTTAGAAGATTTAGATGTCCTATATGAAATAAATCAAATACACCTGTTGTATAACCAACTTTATATTTATGTTCCATCAGTATCTCCACTCCTTCTCAAAATACCTTTTTCTAAACATTTCGACATTGATAAACATCCATAAAACTTGCCCTGTTCTTTCACTAGACTTAGCATCTTCCAACAATTGATTGAATGCTTTAAAATTAAACCAAGGTGCATTTTTTAAATATTTAATAGCAAGCCTGTCCAAATTATTAATCCACGTCTTCAAAGGTACTGGGAAGCCCATTTTCTTTCTTTCAATAACTTCTTTAGGCAAATATTTGTATGATATTTTTTTCAATATGTATTTTGGTACATCAAACACCTCACTATATTCCAAAGAAGTTAACTCCCTTGCATTAATCTTACTATCTTCACTTAACCATTTTAATTTCAAATCATAAGGAACCTTAATATATGAATATTCTATCAATTCATAATCTAAAAATGGAGGTCTTGCCTCAATACTGGCTTGCATTGTTGCCATATCAACTCTTTGTAGCAAACCTTTTATATGATAATTATGAAAAAACCTAAAAACATTTTCTTCATTCAGATGATTATCAAAATCCAATGATATCTGTTTATCGAAAAAGTCCCTTAAGGATTTTGAAGTTGTCAAATATTTATCCCTTAAGTTACGACTTACATATTCATATTTATTTATAAATTCTTCATAAAATGACGAATATGTTTTGTGGTAATTGTAATCAAATGGCAATCTAAATATTTTACCGTAACCAGCATAAAGTTCATCTGCGCCTTCACCACTCATAACTACTTTTATATCTTTTTTTAATGTCGAAGTCATAATTGCTAAAGGTATCTCGTTGGGAACTGCAAGGGGTGCATCTTTGTACCAAATTAATCGCTCCCATTCATCTACATAATCACCATAAGTTAATTTGATTTCGCGATGAATAGTAGAGTATTGATTAGCAACCATTCTTGAATAATTAAATTCATTATACCCATCTTCATTAAAACCAATTGTATATGTGTGAATAGGTTTCTTACTATTTAATGCCATAATTGCAGTAATTAAACTAGAATCTACCCCTCCACTAAGATAAGATCCCACTGGGACATCAGAAATTAACCATTGCTTAATAGTATATATTAGGCGTTCTTCAGTTTTATCTATTATTTTTTCTTCGTTATATTTAGAATCAAAATTAAGTGATGGCAAATCCCAATATCTCACTTTTTCATGTGACAAGTCCGATTGAATTTTTATATAAAAGCTACTCTCGAGTTGATAAATACCCTTGAAAAACGTGTATGGCTCTCGTACGTATCTATTACCTAAATATTCGTCAATTGCATCCTCATAAAATTCAGCTTTAACTAAACCACTTGCAAGAATCGCTTTTATTTCTGAAGCAAAAATTAATTTTTCATCAACAATGGTATAAAAAAGTGGTTTAATACCAAACCTATCCCTGACAAGAAATAATTCCTTTTTCACATTATCATAAATTCCCAAAGCAAACATACCATTAGCGTTTTCTAAAAACCAATCTATTCCATTCTCCTCAACTGACGCCAATATAACTTCTGTATCTGAATTAGTCTTAAAATTATATTTCAATTTATCTCTAATTTCGACATAATTAACAATTTCACCATTAAATGCTATAGTGAATCTACCACTATTACTAGTCATTGGTTGATCTGCTGTTTCATTCAAATCTATAATTGACAATCTTGTGTGACCAAAGGCTACATTTTCATCAATAATTTTCACTTTTTGAGCATCTGGACCTCTATGTTTAATAGATAAATTCATATTTCTAATACGTCTTTCTATACCTTCGATTTTTTTTGTACTGATCAGTCCTGAGATTCCACACATACTGCCTCCACATCATTTTTTATTAAATATTTTTACAACTTTTTTTAGTCTATCATATATATAATAAGCCTTAGAATTATATATATTATCGAGTTTTTTATTCAATTCTTCTATATCTCTGTCTAATTTTAAATTTTGTTCCTCTAAATCCATTTTTTCATTATTTGAAAAGCCTCTTTCCGATTCGCTCTTACTGTCAAGGATTGAAAGGGACTTATTTGAAAAATTGTTTTTTTCAAATAAATGTTCACAAAGTTTTTTACAATTGTTATTACTATTCTCTAAAAAAAGAGTTTTTAGTTTATCACGTCTTTCTTTAAAGTAACTATCTGATTGCAAAAGTTTTTGCGCTTCTAAAACAAATGTTTTTATATTAGAAACACAAGGGCCTGGAAACCACAAGTCTTTATCTTTTAAAATCAAACCGCGATTTCTTTCAAATATAGAAATATCTGTATCAAGAAAAATTATAGGTTTAGATAATGCTAAATATTCGATAAACACACTTGAATAATCAGTGATTAACATATCTGTGCACTTTAGCAACTCGTTAAGTGACATATCATACTTTCCTAAATCTGAATCATTAAAATAAACTAGATTTCCACTTTTTGTTTTAAATATTTCTGTTTCTTCAGAAGGATGATGTTTTACTAACATTAAATAATCGTTGCCTTTCAAATATTTTAGCAGTATAGTTTCGTCATAATCATTCAAATTCAAAATGTTATTATTAGAAATTGTACCATCATTATAACGTCCGCACCCCTGTCTGAATGTTGGTAAATATATTATTATTTTTTTATATCTCTGCTTTTTAGTTTTTATTATTTTTTCGAATTTTGAAGTTAAATCATCGCTAGAAAAATCATCTAATCGTGGCATACCTAAAGTTAATACTTTTTCAATTTTAATATTGAATGCAACTGATAACAATGAAGAAGAAAACTGCGATGGCGTTGTTAATAAATCTGTTTTATTACTAACATTATTTAAAAAAACAATATCCATTTCAGTAAGGTCCTTCTTGTCTAACCAATAACCAATTTTTTTAATAGGAATGCCATGCCATAAATTTACGTATATTTTGTTTTTTAAATCCAAATTTGAAAATTGTCCATGTGTATCAAACAACAAATCGGCTTTATCTATAGCATGACAAAACTCCTCTGATTCCTTGAAAATACATTTGATCCCCTTCTCTGATAAAGCATTGAATGCTGATTGTGTTTCAACTACCCATATTAAATTCATTTGTTTATTATATTTTTTAATCATATATTTATATAATGCCCTTGAGTTACCCGAAAAGTCAGGGAAGCTTGTGAAAAGTATTGTTAATTTTTTCTTTTTTATATTTTTAATCATTTTTCTTTTCCTTTAAACACATTTCAAAAAAATTATGAAATTCCTTTGTTTTATTCGCCCAAGACCAATCTTTAATTCTTTCAAGATTTTCTATAGAAAGCTCAGCCAATACTTTTTTTTCTTCAACAAGTTTTTTTATTACTGTTTTTAAAGATTCCACAGTTCTTTCTTTTAAAATGTATTTAGATTGCTTTCTGCCGAAAGCTTCTTTAACAATACCAACGTCCGTAGTTATAATTGGTACTCCACAAGCCATTGATTCTAGAATCGGATTTGGTGTACCCTCATTAATTGAGGCACATATATATATATCAATTGAAGCATAATAATTATTCATTTCGTAATGAGGAATCATCTTTACATTGCGATCAGCAAAATAAGCATCAACATTGTAACCTTCTAATTTTAAAGCATCTATTGCCGGTTTAATGATTGTGTTAACACCTTTGAAATCCTCACCATCTTCTCCCCATTTACTGTTTCCTACCCAACCAATTATTAATTTTCTGTTATTCAAATCTGAAAAACGTTCTAAATTAATTGGGTAAAAACAATCTAAATCCACACCATCTGTTATTACACAGTTTGGTTTTTTAACACCTTTAATTTTATTATATAGTTTAAATAGTTTGTGTGATGATGTATAATAAAAATCTGAAAAAGATATAATTCTTTTCGTCATTTCCAAATCCTCTCCTGTTAAAAACAAATGATCATAAATAGCTGTTGTAATAATTTTGTTTTCTATAAATTTATGATAAAAATCTTCTTCTGTCATACCTAACGACTTAATGTATTCTTTTGTAAATGTCGTGTTAAACAATTCGATGTAACCACGCCAAAAAAAATGAACTAAATCACATGTTTGGCAAAGAAGCATGCATAAAACAATATTTTCTTTTATGTTAGACATTGGAATAATTTTAAAATCATAAAAACTATTCAATCTTTTTTCTATTTGCATGGCAATATTGTAAAATGCCCAATTTTCAACATCAACCACTAATGCTATTCTTTTTTTCATAATACCACCGCTTTATTTTTTCATATGGTTTAACAATTAAAGTTCCAATTCTGTATATTTTAGATGAATGTATTTTATTTATTACTTTCGTTAACGACTTATTTTCATCGCTTGTTACATTTAATTGAGTTTGCAATTTATAAACATTTTCTTTTAACGACTTATTTTCATCGCTTGTTACATTTAATTGAGTTTGCAATTTATAAACATTTTCTTTTAACAACTTATTTTCGAGTTCTAACGCCTCTTCATACATTTTCATTTTTCTTACCCAACATTTTTATAATAAATCTTTTTAATGAACGATACACCTTATACATTAAGGGGGTTTTTTGTTGAACCTTTTTCAAAATAAATTTTTTAACTTTAATATCCTTTTCCTCATAATTGATATAGGCATTAAATAAAAATTTTGATTGATAAGCAATAACATCTTGCTTTATTGCATAATCATTCCTTAATTTTAATATAGCTTGTTTGAATTCCTTGGAAGATTGTTCCCAATCAATCCATTCATTAGCTGTTTTCCTTGCATTTTTCTTTAATTCATTTAATTTTTTTGGGTTTTCTTTTAATAAATTTATTGAATCTATTACTTTCTGTTCATCGTCTGTATCTATTACAAAACTATTAAAATCATTAATTAAATATTCATCATGTCCGGAGACGTTGTAAGTTATGGCAGTTCCGCCACAATGGAACATTTCAAGAGGTGGTCCAAACATCCCCTCAACATAACTTAGTTTTATAATCACATCACAAGAGCGATATACTTTTGGAGTATCATTGATAGAAACCCTTGAAAATAATCGATCTACTCCTGGATATTCCGAAATGTCACTTGATGTTAAAAGCCATATTTCATCAGCCTTACTCTTATTTACTAAATCTATTGTTTTAGGAACATTTTTAAAAGATACATCAATTGGACCTTCTACTAATACCCTTAAACCCTTACATTTTTTATAAGTTGGTCCCTCTTCTTTGTATAAATCTTTTCTAATTCCATTATGAACTAATTGAACATTTCTGCCAAATCTATTCTCTAAATATTCTTTTATCCACGTAGCTTCAGTTATTATGCCTAAAGGCAATAGATACGTAGCTTCGACTAACCATCTAAGACTTTTCTCTGTTTCAGGATAAAATTTAGACTCTATCGATTGTACAAAGTACAAATAATTTTTTGCTTTTACACGATAAAGTTCATAAACAGTTCTCCACCAAGTTGCAATGACAAAATCAAATTCTAAACTTTCCGCTTCTTTATAAGTTATGAATTTTAGTGTACTAGCATCTTTATGCCACTTTACATCTTCAGGTGTAACAGGTGCTTCAGTTATAATATAAACATCATCACCATCCTTTTGATTTCTTATAGCATGCTCAAAAATTACATATGTTCCGCCACTAATATTAGGTGAACCAAGTAAAAATGCCCATTTCATATAATTACCTCCTAAATTATATTTTTCTTTTTAAATTCCAAATATCTCTCGAGAGCATAAATTTTAGTTAACAATAAAGAGCCATTGTTATAATTTTTTAATTGAGGCCAATAAAAGTCGCTAATATAAATCTTGTGTTTGAAGAAAAATTTATAATACTCTCTAATTTTACTTCTGTAGTTATGTTTTTGATCAAATTTTGTAAAATTAAATACTCCAAAATTTTCATAATGATATATGTTGTTAAAAAAATCTATTTGTTCTTGATTTGGTTTGAATAACATATCATAATGTACACGATTAAACATTTTGGTAATTTTATCGATATTGTAACTTTTGTTTTGAAGCAACTCTTTTATATTAATAAAAAGTTCATACATTTCCTCTTGAATAGGCATAACAATTTCCTCAAATAATTCAAGTTCTTCTTCCTTGAAAAAAGTGTTAACTTCTGAAATGTTTGTTTTTTTATCGTAACTATAATAATCTGCGCTACCATGATCAGCCGCTAATAAAATCTCATACAAACTTCTATTCTCATTAAATAAGTTAAAGTTTTTAGTCTCTTGTGGGACATTTGAAAATATCACACCCTCCCTATCAGGGAAATCAGAAGCATTGTATGCATTTATCCCAAAATAATAGCCATATATATTGGTCTTATTTAAAATTTTGGCTATGTTTGTTTGAATACTTCCTTTCCAGCCGATATCTACAACGTTAATATTGTTTTTGTCTACTAGTGATAATGAATCTATATATTTTTTAAAAGCGATGTTTTGTTCTTTCCTTCTACTTTCATATTTTTTTTGAAAAACTTTATTATATTTTAATTTGCTAAAAGTTTTCGATTTTGAAAAATTTACAATATTTTTGTTAAAATTCTTTATATTAGGCATAGAATCCTTAATTTCAGAAATGTCAGATTCCGTCAGATTTAGACTTCTTAAGAAATCATTTAATGTTATTGAACTATATTGATTTAACAAGTTGGAAAATTTCTCCTCCTTTAAGTTTTTTAAAGAAGGCAAGTAGGTTGATTTCCTTGAAACTATAGCATAATGGGTTTTAATTTTCTCATTATAAATTGTTTCCTGAAAGTTATCAAATATTTTTTTTAGGAATTGTCCCTCGCGTGAGAAAAAGACAACATCCTTAGCTCCTTTTTCAATTAATTTAAAATAAAGTTTCTCAGTAAATATATATAATGAAAATACTATATTAGAAAAAGCAGCCTTTTTCGGATCGCCAATAAGTTTAGTTAATTTTTCAATTATATTTTTTTCATCATTGTTGAATAAAAAAGATTCATAATTTTCCCTTTGCTTACTTCTTTCAATTAAATAAGCACTTAGGCCTCTTTTTTTGGCCATCTCAACATCCGAATAATGATTGTCGCCGATCATGATTGTTCTTTGAGGCGAGATTTTCATTTGTTCAAATACATAATCATATAATCTGCCACTCCTCTTTGAAATCAGCTTCTCTTGAGAAATGAAAATTTTATCAATATATTGCATAATACCTAATCTCTCGAAAATTTCTTCTATCATAGGGCGTGACAAATACATATCTGAGACACATATAACTGTCTTATTGTTTTCTTTTAAATATTTGATCAATTTAACAATATCATTATCTAAAATTTGAACCTTTGATTCTATCTCCACCTCGAGTCTAACACAGTCTTTCAAAAAGCCATCAAAACTTTCTTTTATTTTTTTCTCATCATTCAACATTATAAAAATTTTTTTTACCATATCGTTGTATTTAAATTCAACATCAAAACCTTTGTTTTTAGATTCCTGACATAAATCTTTTTCTATTTGAGCCCTTTTTTCATATAATTCGATTGGTGTCATATTAATTTCCTTTTGTTTAACAAGAAAGGAACACCAAATTTTTTTAACATACTCTGGTTCTACTTTTCTTGTTACAATAGTATCAAATATGTCAAATAAAACAACATCGTAGTCATTCAACCTGCGAATTTTAGTTAATAATTCTTTCATAATTCCTCCTTATAACTCCTCTGCAAAGTTTTTTTGAAGCTTTCGAAATATAAATAATCCAATAAACAGAATAGTTACAGAAATGCCTATTATCAAACTCAATTGAGACAAATTAGGCATTTGTTTATAAAACAAGATGTCCCTATAAGAAGATATTATTGATGTCATTGGATTTAACAACAATAATAATCTTAAGGATTCAGGCACCATATCCATTGAATATACTATTGGTGTTGCGTAAAACAATACCATTAATAGTACACTTATAATATGCTCTAAATCTCTTGCATAAACAGTTAGGGAAGAAGTTATAAATGTTAGCCCTAGCAACAATATATATTGCGAAAATAATATTATAGGAAACAACAATACGTACCAACTAAAACCTAATCCGGATACAAGAATAAAAAAGAACATAATCAAGCATGAAATTAAAAAGTTTATTGCATTACTTGTTACTACTGATATGGGTATAATTTCCCTAGGAAA
>DUUN01000461.1 GCA_012841535.1 Gallicola sp.
CATTATATGTTTCTCTACAATCTTCAATAACATCATGTACCCATGCAGCAGCAAGAAAATTATTAATATTTGAATCAAAACCATCTACTTCTTTAATTAACCCAATAAAATTTAGTGCTTCATTAAATACCATGTTTAGATGCACTTTATAAGGTTTACCATCATATAAATGATTAGTGTTTTTATGACAACTAATAGCATAATTCTTTGCTTTCTCAATAATATTTTCCATATTTTTATTTATTATATAACAAAAATAAGAATAATATAGTTATAAACCAAATTATTCTTATTAAAAAATGTTAAAAAAATCTAATCAATTAAGCAAGCACCTTTTAATGCATATCGAATAGCATCACGCATTGTGTGAAAATCTTCATAAGTTTGAACATCAATCATCCCTGTTGAAATATCAACAACATCAATATTATAACGTTTGAGATGATTGTATTTTGGTTTTCCAAAACCGTGATTCGTTGATATAATTATCTCTTTTCCCTTATAGGTTGCAACAAAATCATTCTCACTATTTATTGTGATATTTTTGTTTTGAATTATTGCTCCAGATATTTTCATGTTAAAAATTTTATTTTAATAATTTAGTAGGGATAAGTATTACAATTATTGGTAAAATAGGAATCCATAGAAAAATAGGTAAACAAAATATCATACCTAAAATAGAACTACTATCCTTCATTTCAATATGAGTAATATTCTTTTTAAACCATCTAAAATACATAATCCAACAAATAATGTATTGAATTATTCCTATTAATAAATATATAATTAGTGTCATATTTTTTAATTAAACATTAATAATATAATATATTTCTGAAACCATTTAAATTGTATTTCATGATCAATAGAGTTCCACCATTTTAATGGTATTTTATTATTCATCTTGTTTTTTATTTAAAATTATTTTTATATGTAAATAATTTCACCACTTCTAACTGTTGCTAACATTCTAAGTGTATCCAAATATTGAGAATGAACATCTTTATATTTGGATGGTAGTATCAATATTTCAAACCCACAACCTTTCATTTTATATGTTTCATTTTGAATATCTTCTTCTGTAAGAATTAACATAGTGTAATCCTTATCCATTTTATTCCATTTATATACGTGAAATTTCATAATAAACTATTTATACCAAACAATTTCATCTTTTTTACTTGTATTTGCAACAATATATTTTCTTGAATATTTATAATATTTCTGGTGAAATATTTTTTTCATTTTTTCAAATACATATTTATAACAAATAGCTTTATTAGAAAGAATTACTATTGGAAAAATATCTTCCCGATGAATATTATTCCATATAGGAAACAAAAAAAACAATTTAAATCGTTTTTGAATCTTAAAAAAAACATCACCGTTTAAACGTGTTATTTTTTTAATTCTATAATTCTTTCTTAATTTTTTTAATAATCTTGTTTTCATTATTTAAAAATTAAATTAAAATTTCACCCATAACAGCACCATCATTTTTTCTAATAAGTAATTTCCGTTCAACATTTATATTATCATTAGAAAATTCTAATTTTATTTCTTCTTCTGTATATCTTTGTTTACCTGATATATCAACAGAAATTCTAATTTTTAGTAGTGATTGTGGTTTCATAATTTTATTTTATTTATCATTATTTCTTAAATGTTTAGGTACAACTGTATTATAAAAATTTTCCATTTTATGAGTAAATATTGAAAGATTAATATCATCATCTGCGACTTGAATTAATTTATCAGCAATTCTATACAAACCTTCTGGTCCATATTTACTAAGTAATTCATCATAAATTATTTCTTTCTTACAATGAACACATTCAATTGTATCATACAAATCTGTTTCAGCTTTTTTCTGAAACAGCATATCATCTGTTATTTCCATATAAAGTAAATTTTATTGAATGCTGATTAGTTAGGATTCGAACCTAAACCACTTCGTACCTGCCGAAATATTACGGATTGATTACCGTAAGTGCTACCAGTTACACCACTAATCAATTTATTTTATTCCCACCACATAGGGTCAGCACCATACATATCCATTTCACTATCTAATTGTTCTTCACTTAAAAAACCTAAATTATCACCTACTTTATCATATGAAGGAAATTCTAATCTTTCATCCATGTTTCTTTGTAAAGCTAATAAAAGTTCATTAGTATTTTGTTTAGGATTTTCTTTTAATATTGTAAGATGTGCTACACCGTTTTCTATTCTTACATTTTTTATATGTTTTTCAACCCACTTATTATATGGGTTCTCAGTGAATCTCTTAGAGTCTACTATTTTAAAACTAATATTTGTTCCTTCAACATAATTATCTTCTGTAAAAAATAGCATTTGTTTAGGACAATATTGACTTATCACATCATGTGCATCTTGTTTAGAATTCACATTTAATTCTATTCCATAACCATGATTATATTGTTTTATAGCATTTAATTGTGCTGGTGTTGGTGGTAAAGTATCCCAATAACTCATATAAATTTATTTTTAAAAATCTGATAAAGAGAATTATTTTAATGGTTGATAATGCTTTCTATGGTTCAACTCAAATAATTCTCTCAGGTGGATAGTGCTTATTAGTGTTGCCACTCTATCAGATTTTTGTTATTACAAATATAATATTTTATTTTCTAAAAACCAAATTATAGTTCAAAAATTTCTTGTTTATTATAACCAACTAAATCCCAAATCCATTTATCTTTTTCTTTTGTTTTTTGGAAAACAACATAATAGTAATAAGATTTATTCTTTTTATCTAAATATATTAATTCATCATTGGGTGAATATA
>DUUN01000555.1 GCA_012841535.1 Gallicola sp.
AACGATAAAGACTTTGGGATAGTAGATGACTATAAGGAAATTAGTATGTGGAACGTATAAAATTTATTAACAGGGGCAAACAAAAGTAGTTATATCGACAACTTTTTGGACAGGAGTCTCAATGCATCTCACTTAGCAGAAGGAATCTGCAATGCTCTGCATGGTGATAAAGAATATGCGTGGTTTATAGATTAGTAACTAGAATTAAATAAGCACTATGGCGATATTTATTCAAATTATTTGTACAATAATATACTCAATACTAATTCTGTATCTTATCGGAGAAAATAGTTAAGGACTCTTTGTCCAATATTTGTGTTTATTATTGTTGTTAGCTCCAATCCGTTCAAGTAATGGGTTGGGGCTTTATCAAACTATGTAAATAGCTTCTGATTTATTTAATTATTTTGACAAAATGTAGCCAAAATTTTTGTTTGATTTAGATAATTAACTAAATTGCACGAGAAATCAAAAAAAACTAATATTCGAAGAACATTCAATTAGAATATCCCAAAAATATTATTTACTAACAATTTAAAATTAATACTATGACATGGTTATGGGTGATATTAATCGTAGCAGCTATAGGCGGATTAATTGGTTTTTTTAGTTCCGGTAAAACAGAAGATGCAGTTTCAGGAGCAGTAGGCGCAGGCATGGGCTGTGGATATATAATTTTGCAAATCTTCCTGGGTCTTGTAGGATTGTTTATCCTTATTTCTCTTGGTAGCTGGCTGTTTGGATCATGTTCTTAACAGGTCTAATAGGTGGAAGTGTAGGTTTAAATCCTTGTGATTTTAATTATTAATTGAAAATAGAAAAATAACTCTATCTGTACATATATTACAAGTGTTTATATAGGTAATCTTTGTACAACTGTAATACATATAAAAAAGTGATTTTGTTGTTAAATGTAAAATATTTGTCTTTAACTGCAAGATGTTCCCCCACATTTTTAATCATTAATATCTAACTATGGGGACAGTTAGGTGAAAATTAAAAAATAAATCATGAAAAAAATTACTTTGCTAATTTCTTTGTTATTAATTTCAGTTGTTATCTATGCTCAGAGAAACAACTTAGTTGATGTTGTTTATCTTAAAAATGGTAGTATTTTAAGAGGAATAATAATTGAGCAAGTACCTAATGAGTCGATTAAGTTACAAACCGCTGATGGGAATATTTTTGTTTACCAAACGAATGATATTGAAAAGATAACAAAAGAAGATGCCATCAAACAATCACGAAGTCAGTTGTCTTATGGTAGTAATGAGTTGCAACATAGAAAAGGGTATATTGGACTGTCTATTGGACCTTCATTTGCAATTGGTGATTTAAGTGATTTACCTGTTGGAGCAATATTAAATCTCGTTGATTTTGGCTATTTATTTACAGATAATATTGGTGTTGCTGCAAAATGGTTTGGAACTGCACATACAGAAAGTGGTATAACATTTGGTGTTGGAGGATTAATGGGAGGTTTGTTAGCATCCACTCCAATAAGTGAAAAAATTAATTTTGAGGGTAAAGCTTTAATAGGATCCGGCGTATTTGTAGCCACATACGATGGAGATTCAGAAACATCTGAAGCTTATTTTGGATATGATCTCGGAGTAGGTTTAAGATTTAACACCAGTGAAAAAGTATCTTTACTACTAAATGCTGATTATATTGGAGTATCAGATTACAGTTCTATTAATGTCACTTTTGGTGTGGCATTTAGGTTAAAGTAAATTACCGTTATATTATTAGCATCAATT
>DUUN01000269.1 GCA_012841535.1 Gallicola sp.
GCAAGTATAAGAAAAAATTAGAACACATAACAAATTTAAAAAACAAAACATCGTTCGAACTTGTAAGAGTAAGTTGTTTAGAAAAAGAATTCATAGTAAAAGAGATGATAAAAGACCTAGAAGAATTGAAAACAATTTTACTAAATGGTGAAGGAATGGAAAAATTAGCAGATATTGAACACAAAAGATGGGCTAAATGGCAAAAGTATTTGCATAGTTTATGCATAAAAAACGAAGATGGAAGTTTAACTATTCCTAAAGAGAGAGTCGAACATTGGAATTGGGAAATTGAAACAGAATATAAAGATTTACCAGAAAATATTAAAGAATACGACCGTGCAGAAGTAAGAAATACCCTTAAAGAAATAATAGGAGAGTGATTATAGATGAGTAAAAAAATGTCAAATTGGCTTGGCACTTCAAAATTTAATGAGAAGGATGAATATTATACGCCTAAAATATTAGTTGAACCCATTTTAAAATATATAAAACCTAACTCAACGGTTTGGTGTCCGTTCGATACTAAAAATAGTGAGTTTGTAATTTTATTAAAAGAGGCGGGACACAAAGTTATTTATAGCCATATTTGGTATGGTCAAGACTTCTTTGATTATGAACCTAAAGAAGATTATGATTATATAATTAGCAACCCTCCATTTACAAGAAAATTAGAAGTATTAGAAAGGTTATATAAGTTAAATAAACCGTTTGCTATGATATTGGGTTTGCCAATATTGAATTATCAAGAAATAGGTAATTTCTTTTTAGACAAAGATTTGCAACTTTTGATAGTTGATAAAAAAGTTAGTTTTGATGGCAATACAGCAAGTTTTAACAACAGTTATTTTTGTTATAAAGTATTGCCAAAAGATATTTTATTTGAACATTTAGAACATAACAATTCAAGAAAAAATTATGTCGCTTCAAGAATGCATAATGATTTAAAAGGAGATGATAAAGAGTGCTAAAGATAAAAGACAATGTTGATTTAAAAGAATTAGAGAAGTTTGGGTTTTTTCGATGGTTCAGTTATGAAAGTTACATAGATTATTATGCCTATGATAGTGATATCCAGTATTTCCCAAATGTAACAATTAGTGATGAAGAAGATTATTACAACCCTACACCTCGTAAGATAATTATTTTACATTATAATGAAGAAGCAGGCGATATATTATACGACCTAATCAAAGCCGATTTAGTAGAGAAGGTTGATAATGATGCCTAAATATTTATTCTGTGATGACTGCGAACGCGAAATTAAAGAGGGACAAGACTATTGGGAAGTTAATGATGATAAATTATGCGAAGACTGTTGTGATTCATATTTTGAAGAAATGAAAAGAAATAATCGCAAAACAAACGAACAAGATATTGATAATGAAGTTGACGAAATATTAATGAAAAGAGGTGAGTAGATGGACAAAAGAACAGAAGAATTTATGAGAAAAGATATTGAATTATATCAAAAAAATCAGATGCTTGAAGAAAGTAAAAAAATATCAGAAAGTATGAAAACTGCAAAAGAAATGTTTGAAGAATTAGGATGGAAAGAGTTGCCAAATAAAAATTATAAACATTTAATTATGTACCACAGAGAAACACCACAACACGAACAAAGAATAACATTTGATAATAAAACAAAAAAAGTAAGTTGTGCTTGTTTAGATGATACTTATGTAAAAAAAGGTTTTAGGATGAAAAATACACCGATGCACGTAGATATAAAACATTTTAAAGCAATACAACAACAAATAAAAGA
>DUUN01000651.1 GCA_012841535.1 Gallicola sp.
AATCAATTTTTAGTTATCTTTGCGGACAGGGTTAAACTCTAAGGGGAAACCCTTCTATTACTACTTACACACTTTTTGGGATAGTGTCCAAAAAACAGATTTTGCATTTGAAGTACTTATTCAATTGAAATAAACTTACTGATCTATGACAATTTATATTATTATCTTTGTTCTATTAATTGGTTTATCATATCATTATGACATAAGACATAATAAATCTGGATATGATTTCTGGAGAATGATTGTTCTTATTTCATTAATTCTTTTAGCTGGATTAAGGAATAGAATAGGAATTGATACTATTCGTTATGAAAGAGCATTTACTGAAATTCCAAACTTATTTTCTTTATTCCGTGAGGGAGTTTCATTAGATGAGATTTCACAGCCTTTATGGTTTTTATTTAATTCTTTTTCTAAAACTATATATGACAGTTTTGTAACAGTTCAACTCGCTCATGCAGTTTTGTTTAACACACTTCTTTTTAACTTTCTTAAGAAAACAACCAATAAACAGTTTGTTTCTTTATTGTTTATATATTGTACAGTCTGGTATAATTTTAATTTTGAAGTTTTAAGGGAGTCTTTATGTGTTGTAATATATTTAAATTCATTATCTTATTTACAGAAAAGACAGTTCGTAAAATATTTTGTTATTGGAAGTATTGCTGTATTTATCCACTGGTTTTCATTTTTAATAATAATAATAACGCCACTGGTTGTGCAAGCCAATAGAAAGAGACTGCTTGCTGTATTTATTTTACTGGGCTCAGTGATTCTTCTTTTAGATACATCTTCAATTAATAATTATTTAATAAGAGCTTCTACTTATATGGCTCTTGAAGTTTCAAATCGTATTGAAGCATATTTAAGTCATGGTAATCTGGGATTTATAAATATAAGTTTATTAGGTGGTGTTTTTATAATTATCTCAAATATAATATACCCTATTTTCATATCTTTAAAACTTAAAGATAAATTATATGGGATGTTATATTCAAGAATACTCTTATTGTATATATTGATAATACCTATACGTATGAAGTTTTTAATATTTGGTAGATATGCTAATTATTTAGATATAATATTAATAGTTTATTCAATAAACTTATTATTTGATAAAAAATTAAGGTCACAAGCTACTAAATATATTATTATTTCATGGTTTATTTTTGAAACTTATAGTGGTATTACGAGTTTCTATAAACCTATGGATGTCCAGTCTATAGGTGGAGTTAACTATGACTGTCGATATATACCTTATACAACTGTTTTTCAAGAAAGTAATAGTGATAGAGAATTATTATATAATTCGATTTTAGGCTATGGTTTTTGATAATAAAACTTTAGTACATGATAATAATTATATAGCGATATAATTATTAGAATATCAATAATATATATATATTGATTAATTTTTATAAAAACTTGTTATTCAGTGCTTTATCAGAGTAAGATTGTCGAGTTTCTATGGATACAAAAAATAACACCACACACAAATAGTGATTTAACCTCAATTCTGGTACTTAGTTGGCATTTACTTGCATGAATACGTAAAACCAATTAGAATGCTTAATAATGGCAAAAGAGCTAAAATTATCTTCAAACAAGGATAGATGTTTATCACCTCAGTCTTTTTAAAATATCATAATCAATTAAGTATGACTTAAAAATCTCATTTGAAATTCCCAACTCAAGTTAATAGTTTTCAAAGCGGAATTTCTCTTTTTTTTCGAGAGATACCGTTTTATTTTCTTTTCATCTTCACTGTTTCTTGCACGTTTAACGTG
>DUUN01000769.1 GCA_012841535.1 Gallicola sp.
AGGGCAAACATAATGATACAGTAATACTGAAACATTATGTGATTTATGTATATATTTGCTTTGTGCCATGCACAAAGTTAATGTTTTTCGCCGCAAGCGGCGGGGAATTTAACCCGAAGAGATTAAAGTGGTTGTTAAATTTGAAGAGTAAATACACCACCTTAATTAATAGGTTTTTTTTATTGCATTTTCTATAGCTAATTTTGATGAAGATTTATTTTTTTATCTACGTTCAACAATAATTATATACTTATTTATAGCTCTTGGATTATATACTCATTACTACAAAAATACAATTAAATATGAAAAATCTAACTATAAGAGACTTTGATAAAAAAATAGATTCAAGTTCTATCGACAGCTTTTTACTATCAAGAAAAGAATCACATAATCACAATTACTACGATTCTCCAGAATGGTTCAAATGGAAGTTTTTGGATAGTCCAAATGGAACAGCAATAATGCCAACTGCTTTTGACGATAAGAAGATTGTAGGAGCTAACTATTATGGTATTTATCCTTTATTGAAGAATGGACTAGAGATTTCTGCCATACTTCCCTACGAAGCATTTGTTCACCAAAGCGCACAGGGTAAAGGCTTATTTAAAAATTTAATAAAACTTGCAGAGCAAACAGCACAAGACGAGAAAGTACATATAATGATGTCTTTCCCAAATAAAAAAAGCATTCAGGGATTTAAGAGTTCTGGCTGGACATATATTCCTAATTCTGTTACATACTGGCTGAAACCTGTTATTAGCTTTAAGGTTATAAAGAATATCTTAGATCTAAAAAAAGCCTTTCAACCTAATAAAAGTACAGAAAGTAATAATTTTCAATTTGGAGAACCAAAACATAATTTGTATAAGGATCAAATTCATGGTCTGTGGTCTAAAGAGTATTTAAACTGGCGCTTTAATATTTTACCTCAAGCTGAGTATATTCATTTGCAAAATAAATCATTTGAAATTGTTGCACGCATTGGTTCACGAGGAAAACTAAAAGAAGCACAGATAATATATTTAGATTGCAAAACAGTTGATTTTAATAGAAAGCCTTTTAAGAAATTGATAAAACAATTGACAAAAGTAACTAGTTCTGATTTAATAAGCTTTCCTATGTCATCTCACTATCCAATATATGAAAAAATGAAGTCATTGGGTTTTTATAAATTGCCATCTGGTACTCAGTTTTGCTATAAGGTTTTAGATGATAAAAATCTGTCTGAAGAATTAAAATTTAGCTTATGTGGTTTAGATTTTCATACTTATTAATTTTACTATATGCGTAACTTTCTAAGAAATATAACACTTAGTGTTTTAGGTTTTATCAGTAAACCTGAACCTGGGATTCATATTCTCAATGCACATTATATGAACCTCCTAAATGATTTTGATAAAGGAGAGCAATTTAAAAAGCAGCTAAAACAAATTCTAAAATACGGTGAGTTAATCAGAATCGAAAAAGCAGTAGAATTAATCAATAATAAAATAAAAGTTGATAAACCTCTTGTTGCATTTACTTTTGATGATGGTTTTCTAGATTGTTATACTGTCATAGCACCAATTCTTGAAAGTTTCGATACAAATGCAGCATTTTTTATAAATCCAAACCTTGTGGAATGTTTGGATTCTTATTATGAAGAGTTCTCAGAAAGAGCGACAGTTAATAGTAAAAAGATAATGAATTGGGAGCAAATAAAATATTTGTATAATAGAGGACATATTATTGGGAGTCATACAATGGATCATTTGAACTTAGGAGATGAAGCATTATCTGATTCAATTTTATTTGATCAAATTGCAAACAGCAAAAGAGTTATCGAAACAAAGGTCGGAAATAATTGCAACATGTTTGCTTTTCCATATGGTACATTTAGTCATCTAAGTGATAAAGCTTTAGATATTGCTTTAAAGAACTATGAATATATATTTAGCGGTACTGATTATAAGAACTACTTTAGTTTTGGCAACAAGGTGATTAATAGAAGACATTTAGAGCCATTTTGGTCAATTCCTCACATGAATTATTTTTTATCTGCAAATAAAAGATATTGATAATGAAAATATTCTTTCCATTAGGTGCATTCTACCCTTCCCAAATAGGAGGTCCTTGCAACACCCTCTATTGGCATTGTTGTGCTTTAAAGCATAATAGTGTTGAGCCCACAGTTATAACAACGACTGTTGGAATAGAGAAGGATAAAGTCGTTTTCGATGAATGGATTAAGAGTGATTGCGGAGATGTATATTATAGTACAAAAGGAGTTTTTTCTTTTAGTACTATAAAAATAATTTCAAGGGAAATTGCCAATACAGATATATTACATTTAAACAGTCTTTTTAGTGCATTTTCTATTTACAGTTTTATCTATAAGAGTCTATTTTATCCGAAAAAAAAGATAGTTTGGTCTGTACGTGGTGAGTTGAATGATAATGCATTAAAATATAGTAGCTGGAAAAAGAAACCACTCTTATTCTTGTACAAGTTATTTAATAAAAACATAGTTTATCATAGTACTTCTAAACAAGAGACTGAAGGAATAAAGAAAATATTCCCAAAGAGTAAAGTAATAAGTCTCCCAAATTTACTTTCCCCATCTAAGAGACTAGATTTGCAAAACAGTAATGATTTATTGTATGTTGGTAGAATACATCCAATAAAAAGTTTGCATAAACTTATCTCAGCTTTAGCGTTGAGTGATGTTTTTATGGAATCAAGTTCAAAGTTATTTATTGTTGGAAAACAAGAGGACAGGCATAATTATTATAAAGAGGAATTAGAATCTCAGATTGAAGAACTAAAACTACAAAATAAAATAGTTTTTAAAGGACATTTAGAAGGAGATGATAAAGAGAAAATGTATGCAAGCTCTTATGCTTTAATCTTACCGAGCGAAACAGAGAATTTTGGTAATGTGGTTGTTGAGTCACTCAATCAAGGAACTCCTGTTATAGCATCGAAAGGTACTCCTTGGGAGATATTAGAAGAGTATAATGCAGGTTTGCATGTTTCAAATGAACCACAGAAACTTGCTAAAGCAATTGATGCTCTATTGCAATTAGATAAAATAGAGTACAAGCAAATGCGTTTGAATAGCTATAAGTTAGTAGATGAAAATTTTAAAGTAGATACACAAATTCATAAATGGATTGAAATATATAAAAACATTTTAGATGAAAATACAAAATAAAATACTCCTCATCACAGGAGGCACAGGCTCCTTCGGGAACGCCGTCCTTAAAAGATTCCTGAATACCGACCATTTCAGTGAAATACGCATTTTCAGTCGCGACGAAAAGAAGCAAGATGATATGCGTCATGAGATTCAAAATGGCAAAGTAAAGTTCTACATTGGCGATGTACGCGATAAGCGTTCTGTGGACGGTGCAATGCGCGGTGTGGACTATGTGTTTCATGCAGCTGCATTGAAACAAGTGCCTTCTTGTGAGTTCTTCCCCATGCAGGCAGTGCGCACCAATGTGATAGGAACAGAGAATGTATTGGACTCTGCTGCAGAGCATGGTGTGAAAAATGTGGTGGTGTTAAGCACCGATAAAGCCGCATATCCCATCAATGCCATGGGTATCAGCAAAGCCATGATGGAAAAAGTGGCAATAGCCAAAGCTCGCTCATTGGGTGACAATCCAGACACAACCATATGTGTAACTCGTTATGGAAATGTGATGGCAAGTCGTGGTTCGGTTATACCGCTGTGGATAGATCAAATACAAGCTGGTAATCCTATTACTATCACCGATCCACGCATGACTCGCTATATGATGACATTGGACGATGCTGTTGATTTAGTACTCTATGCTTTTGAAAATGGAAATAGTGGGGACTTGTTTGTGCAAAAAGCACCAGCTGCTACACTTTCTGTTCTTGCACAAGCATTGAAAGAGATGCTGAATTCCGACAATGAAGTGCGTGTAATTGGTACTCGTCATGGCGAAAAGCTATACGAAACATTGGTGACTCGCGAAGAGATGTTCAAATCGGAAGATATGGGTAACTATTTTCGCATTCCTGCAGATAGTCGCGATCTTAATTATGATAAATACTTTAAAGTAGGGGATGAGG
>DUUN01000144.1 GCA_012841535.1 Gallicola sp.
CCTTGGTGAGAATGATAACAAAATCACAAAATAAGCTTTTAACGTTAATATACTATTATACAGTAACGATAGTAGCTCAGTGGGTTGGGGTCTATCGAACATTGACTGGTAAAGCTAAACCCTTTTGGGAAAAAGCAGAAAGTACACGATAGGAGGATAATAAAATGAAAATAACTATCGCTGGAACTGGTTATGTTGGCCTGTCCAATGCAATACTCTTAGCTCAACACAATGAGGTAATTGCACTCGACATAATTAAAGAGAAGGTTGATATGATCAACAGCAAAAAGTCTTCAATCATCGATTAAGAGATTGAAGAATACCTTGCGACTAAAGAGCTTAATTTAAAAGCAACGACTGATAATTATGAGGCTTATAAAGATGCTGACTATGTTATCATTTCAACACCAACAAACTATGATCCAGAAAAAAATTACTTCAATACAAGAACGGTTGAAGCTGTAATTGCAAATGTATTATCGATTAATCCAGATGCTGTAATGGTGATTAAATCTACAGTACCTGTTGGATATACGGAGTCAATCAAAGAGAAGTTTGATACGAAGAATGTAATATTCTCACCAGAGTTCTTGAGAGAGGGTAAAGCTCTTTATGATAACCTCTATCCTTCAAGGATTGTTGTAGGCGAACAATCTGAAAGAGCGAAAGTATTTGCTGAACTTTTGGCTCAAGGTGCTATTAAGAAAGACATTCCAATTCTTTACACAGATGCCACAGAAGCAGAAGCTATCAAACTTTTTGCTAACACTTATCTTGCTATGCGCGTTGCATTCTTTAATGAGCTTGACTCTTATGCAGAGGTAAGAGGTCTTGATACTAAACAAATTATTGAAGGTGTGGGGCTGGATCCACGGATAGGGACTCACTATAACAATCCTTCATTTGGTTATGGTGGATATTGCTTACCAAAGGATACAAAGCAGTTATTAGCCAATTACCAGGATGTTCCACAAAACATAATGGGGCGGTAGTAGAGGCTAACAGAACAAGAAAAGACCATATTGCAGAGATGATTATTAAGAGAAATCCTAAGATTGTAGGTATTTATCGACTAACTATGAAAATGGACTCAGATAACTTTAGACAATCTGCAATTCAAGGAGTTATGAAACGTATTAAAGCTAAGGGGATTGAGGTCGTTGTATTTGAGCCAGCTCTTTATGAAGATGAGTTCTACCATTCAAGAGTTATAAAAGACTTTGATGAGTTTAAGAAAATTTCTGATGTCATTGTGGCAAATAGGTTGTCTGATGAGATTCGAGATGTAGTAGATAAGGTTTATACAAGAGATTTATTTAGTAGGGATTAATTGTCCTTACAATTTAACAAGAATTGTGGGGGTTTTATGAAAAAATATGAGATTATCTATGTAGTAGTTGTATATAGAAACACAGAGGATCTGCTACCGTTAATAAAATCTATTAATAAGTTTAATTTAGACTTCAAAATAATTGTTGTTAATAATTATTATGATGATGAAAGTATGAAAAAATGCCAAAAGATTGCTCTCGACAAAGATTGCGATTTCATTAATGTTCCCAATGGAGGCTATGGATTTGGAAATAACAGGGGAATAGAATATGCTAATCAGAATTATGACTATAATTTTATTATAATATCAAACCCTGATATAGAAATAAAAAAGTTTAAGTTAGATGCAATAACTGAATTGGATAATTCAGTTATTGGGCCAATTATTACTACTAAGATGGTGAAATATCAAAACCCTTACTGGCTATTTAACAATAGAATTTCTGAATGGTTAATATATAAAGGTTACTTAATTAAAAAAAGAATGATAGTGTATTTAGGGATAGCACTTAACAAAGTTATCAGAGAAATATTTTTGAAGTATTTTATGAAATCTAACAAGAAACAATTTAAAGTTTTTGCATTACATGGTAGTTTTATTATTTTCCCTAAAAAAGTCATAAATAAAATTGGTCTACCATACGATGAGGAAATGTTTTTGTTTGCAGAAGAAGCACATTTAGCACATTTATTAAAGAGACATGGTGTAATTTCTCATTTAACTAAATCAATTGAAGTACTTCATAAAGAAGATGGGTCAGTAAGTGTTTCAGATATTAACGAAAAAAATGAAGTAAGAAAGTCAGTATTATTATATTATAAAAAATTAAAAGATATGTCTTAGAGAGAGTGTATAAATTATGGATATTTTTGGAGATAAAAGAAAAGATGAGGTTCTAATAATCACATATGATATGATCCCCTATGCTAATAGCTGGGGCGGGTCACAAAGAATGTATTATTTGGCGGAATATTTAATCAAAAACGGTATTAATGTAACAGTATTTTCATGTAAAAAGAACAAATTTAATGATTATGGGAATAATATTAACTTCAATCATGAATCAGTTCCTATAAAAAATAAATTATTGAGAAATTTTTTGTATTCTAGAGGTCAAATAAGTAAAAATATACAAAAATCTGAGAATGTTTCTCTTAATATATTTGCATTTCTCAGGAGATACATAAAAAACAATAATACACTGTTTAACATAGTTGTTTCATTAGATAGGAAAATATTTAATGAGCCTAGCTTTCTATCGGGACTCATTACGCGAAGTTGGTATTCAGATAGTTATAAAAAAATCAAAGAACATATACTAAATAAAAATGCAAAAAGTATCATTATCTCAGGTCCTCCTTTTGGCATGTTCTCTATTTCAAGAAGACTGAAAACAGACTTTAGTCAAATTAATCTTATATTTGATTATCGTGATCCTTGGAATCTTTGGAAAGATAATGGTTTTTTTGCTAAATACTTAGAAAAAAAATATTTAAAATATGCAGATAAAATTATATGTACAAACGAGAATTTAGCCAATGATATGTCAAAAGTTTATTCTATAGAATTTTCAAAGTTTGAAGTTATTAAGAATGGATTTAGTGAATATGCTTGGTCAAATATTGATTGCAAAAAAAGAGCATATAAGGATTTTTTGACAATAACTTATGCTGGTGCCATAGATATCTCTCATAGCTCCAAAAGTAGTTATAGGGATATTTCAATATTAGTTGAAGCCTTTAGACAATGCAGAAAAAATGGAATGAATATTAAACTACAATTTATAGGTGTAAATGATGTAAACTCTAACCTTGTCCAAGAATTAAAAGTAGAATTTGAAGGTGATATCACAATAATGGGTGTACTTGATAATAAGGATGCTAATTTGATTATGAGTAAGAGTGATGTATTACTATTACTACATACAACACATGATAGTTCATCAAGGTATATAATTAGTGGGAAAATGTATGATTATATTAGGGCCGGGAAGTTTATTTTTTCAATCGGAGACCCTAAAGGGATTCATAGTAAAATAGTAGATACTGCGAATTTAGGAATCACATCAGATAATAATTATGAGGAAATACAAGAAAAGTTATCTTTCATCTACGATTTATGGGTAAATGAAAAAATTGAAATATGCATTGATTCTGATTTGATACAAAAATCATCACGTGAATATCAAAATAAAAAATACATGAAGTTATTAATATAGTAAAGGAGGCTAATTATGAGTATTGGATTTGTAGTATTACATTATCAAACTATTGATGATACTAAGGCATGTATTAAATCAATTGTGGATAAAATTGATACTGATGATTATATTATAACTATTGTCGATAATGGTTCTCCAAATAAAACTGGATCTTTGCTGCAAAATGAGTTTGCTGGTGAAAAAAAGATTAAGGTAATAATTAATGATAAAAATCTAGGTTTTGCAAAAGGTTTAAATAGTGGCATTGAATACCTGAGAAAACTAAGAGACTTTGATTTTATAGCACTTGTGAATAATGATACAGAAATTATTGGAAATAATTGGTATTCAAAAATTGTTGAAAAGTATAATGAGTATAAGTTTCATATACTTGGGCCGGATATCATTTCACTTGATGGGGAAAATCACAGCAATCCAGTTGAGAGACAACTTAATAACATAGAGGATTTAAACAAATTAATAAAATATAAAAAGAGAATGTTACTGAGTAATTATCTTTTTATTGATTCTACTATAAGGTTCATAAAAGAATACATCAAAAAAACAATTAATTATAAGTCTAGAATTCAAAAGAAGATTCCACACGACGTAATAGATGTGCAGCTTCAAGGCAGTTGTTTTATTTTATCAAAACTCTTTTTCGAGAAAAGAAATGGGCTGTATTCAAATACGTTTTTATATTTTGAAGAAGCAATATTAAGATATTTTGCTGATGTTGACAATATGAAAATGATGTATACACCAGATATAGTTATACTACACAAAGAAGGTGGATCAACCAATTATGACTATAAGAATATAAGATCTAGAAGGATTTTTTACTTAAAGCATAGTTTGAATTCTTGTTTAGAACTTAAAAAAATCATGAGTTCTAGTAGAAATGAAGGTCTTTAGATACCTTTTAAGATGTCATAAATTCTGAGGTGATAAATTGAAGTTAATCAAAAAAAATAAAATGTTACTATTTATATTGCCATATATTTTATTTTCTTTTCTCCCTGTAGCATATGTGTATAATTTTAGAATCAATACTCCTGTAGGATATATTTCACCCACAATTTTATTGATCCCTATATTCGTAATATTTTTATTATTTAGGCATAGTAAAGAAAATAAATTTGATATATTCATTAAGTACAAAAGGATATTATCGTTAATATATGTTTTTATATTTCTTGATTTATTTTCTGCATTACTAAATGGAGCTGAGTTTAATTCTTTGAGGTTAGTTTATACCAATGCGATGTTAACACTTGGTATTATTACACTCATCTTCCTTGCAAGTTCAAGAAAGATAGATGTAATCAAATTAATTAAAATGAGTATATATATATCTACAATTGTTGCAGCCATTGGACTGTTAGAATTTTTGTTTGGGTTTCAACCGTATCAAAAATATTATTTATCAAATGAATTTATTAATTTCACATATAATAATGTTTCTGCAATCCAAGGGTATTTAAGGAGGATAGTTTCTACAATTGGAAATCCACTGATACTCTCAACATACCTAGCGTTGACTACACCATTTATTTTATACTTAAAGAATATTGATAGTAGAAAGTTGAAATGGAATATCATATTTGCAATTCACGCATTGGCAATTTTACTTACAATGTCCAGAACGGGTATTGTATTACTCATAATAGTTGTATTAATAAATAATTTCACATTAAGAATGAGTATTAAAAAAAATGCAAAAAACTTCTTTGCTTTCTTAATAATATTTATATCTTTTGATAGAATTTTGAATCATTTTTCATTGAAAGATAAATTCCTCAGTAGATTAGTTTTTGAATCAAGTGTAGGATCGCTGACCCATAGAGTGCATTCATTTACAGTTGTTGATGATATCTTAGGAAACAATCCACTTATGGGTTTAAGCTCGGGTAGTTTAGCTAGGCTACTTCCTGAGTTTGGTTACCTTGAGATTGCAACATTAGATAATGTTTACTTAAAGGTATTAATAGAGAACGGTTTAATTGGTCTAGTTGCGTTTGTATCGATTCATTTTGCTTTGTTTATATATGCAATGAAGCTTCATTCTCCACTTAGAACTATAGCAATTCAATTGTTGTTAATATTAGTGATAAGTGGTTTGTCATTTCAAACTGTTAATTTTGAACCTGTTTGGGGTAGCTTTTGGTACTTAATATCATTGGTATTTATTCATTCTCAAAATAAAGAGAAGTTTATTCAGTGAGGAATCTACATCAGTAATAAAATAATTACTTAAGTCGGTGAATTGATGAGCATTAAAAAAAATTATTTATACAGTGTTATTTACCAAATATTTAATATTTTAATCCCTTTAATTACCGCTCCTTATATATCAAGAGTACTTGGTGCGGAAGGAATAGGAACTGTTTCTTACGCCCATTCAATCGCTCTGTATTTTGGGATGTTCGGAATGTTAGGGCTAAATAACTATGGAAACAGAACCATTGCAGCAAATCGTAATGACAAGAATAATGTAAGTAAAATATTCTGGAACATTTATACGCTTCAGGTAATTACTACATTAACTATGTTAATAGCATATATAATTTTTGTATCAGTATTCTTTAAAGAAAACAAAGTTATTGCTTATTTGCAAATCTTATATCTAATATCCACTGTATTAGATATTAACTGGTTTTTCTTTGGGATGGAGCAGTTTAAAATTACAGTTTCAAGAAGTATATTAATAAAAATCATTTCATTTTTTCTAATTCTGATTTTTGTAAATAGAGAATCAGACGGTTGGATCTACACATTAATAACGACAGTAAGCATGCTAGCGAGTCAATTATTAATATGGCCATTTTTAATTGGGAAAATACATTTTGTAAAACCGCGTGCTAAGGATATTATTTCACATATGATGCCTAATATAATACTGTTTATACCAGTCATAACCATCAGTCTTTATAAAGTGATGGATAAAGTAATGCTCGGTACTTTAAGTGATATGGTTCAGGTGGGGCTTTATGAAAATTCATTAAAAATAATTAATGTTCCGATGGGAGTCATTATGGCTCTTGGCAATGTAATGTTACCTAGGATGTCTTCAATGTACGCAAAAGGTGAAGTTGCCGAGAGTAAAATCATTATAAGAAAGTCAATGCAATTTTCTATGTTCTTAGCTTTTGCGATGTCCTTTGGATTGGCAGGAATAGCTGATAATTTTGCCCCGATTTTTTTCGGTAAGGGATTTCAAAAAACTGGGTCTCTAATACAACTGTTATCAATAACTGTAGTTTTTATTTCTTGGGCTAATGTGATTCGAACACAATACTTAATTCCAAACAACAAAGAAAGAGTTTATATTAAGTCAGTCATTATTGGCGCTGTGACGAATATCATCATCAACTTATTATTGATACCTCGATATGGTGCAACGGGTGCAGCTATAGGAACAATTTTTGCTGAAGCCCTAGTTACTATAAGTCAATCAACCATGATATCTAATGAATTCAAATTTTCCATTTATATTAATGATTCATTTCCTTTTTTAATCTCTGGACTACTTATGTTTTTGGTGGTTAAGTTTATAGGTGTCTTTTATGGAAATTCGATCTATGTGTTAGTAATACAGATATTAATTGGAGCTATTATTTATTTTGCTAGTTGTTCAATTATACTAAGCAAAGCAAAAAAAATTAATCTAAAAGAATTAATTATAAATATAAAAATTAATCATAAAAAGCAATAATTATAACAAGGAGGATTAAAAAATGAAAGGAATAATTTTAGCAGGAGGATCTGGAACTAGGTTATATCCATTAACAATGGTAAC
>DUUN01000785.1 GCA_012841535.1 Gallicola sp.
GGTAGACGATGCTTCGGTTTCAGTAACCAATATGATAGAAGGGTGTGCATCAGATATAACCATCTTGCTACCATATTTCCATACGTTACCAGTTGTTACTATTTGTCCCACAAGGTCATAGTCGCCAGTAGGAGAAGTCGCATATGTTCTACAGTCATAATTTGCATACACATCAGTTCTATTATCAGCGTTATTATTATGTATAATTAGATTTTGTAATATTTCGTAACCACCAATCATCATTTCGATTCCGTTAATAATAAAAGGTTCTTTACCAGACTGAGTATTATAAGGCGAACCATCTTGCCCTAGTACCCCGTCACAGCCTCCACTATTCCAAGGATATGTAGTTATGGTAGTAGTTAGCGTGGTGTCGAATATTTCAGACGCCACATACACGGCAGATGTGCCATTGCCCAAATCTTCTATATATGTAATTTCAACTCTTTCTTTTACGTTATAATTCTGACTAGACTGTCTATCCGCATTAATACTTCCTGTACCATAATCGCCTATGGATACAGTAGAACCTATTAACAAATTATTAGCTTGGGCATTAGTTATGATTACTCTATTAACTCCTGTCTCTGCTACTAAATTCGTATATTGTAAATAATAAGATTGACAGCCTTTCATGATTGTATCTGAATTAGTTGTAGCATATTTTAACCACATCATAAGTTGAACGTAATAATCGTCATGTGACGTTTTTCCCGAATATTGCACGCCCTTTTCAGCAAATTCTGTTATTTGTCCGTTATGAGACATATTCACGTATTCTGCTGGTACACCACTAATACTAGCGAGATTGTTATTTTCAAGTGGATTTCTACCTGCTACATATTTAGCGTGCAACAAATAAGGCCTAATTGTTCCATCTGGCTTTACGGCTTCGTCTAAAATCTCATAACCTGCGTGCATTGTGTCACTGTAGGAAATTCCCCAAACTGTATCGTCCGAGTATCTTCTTTGATATCCAGGCATTGCCATAACGTAAACATCACCCATAGTTCCATCACGCTTAAATCTACCATCACCATCTATAGCTATTACATGATAGTCATCATTTTCATCCACATAAGCATTTACATCAATGCTCATAAATAAACCTATCTTTTCATAATCATTTCTACCACGCACTGTATTTGTAGATGGCTCACATATTAAGCCCTCATTATCATCTTTCTTTGTTCCGCTTGATGATGGGGATACGTCAAAATGATAAAATTCAGTAGTGTAGATTTTTCCAGTTCTTAGGCTATCCCAAAACTTATCTATATTTAGATATTCTTGGGCTGCGTGATTAAAATGAAAAGGTTTCCGATAGTTCGCATAATCTTCCTTTTGCGAATCAAGTCGTTCTCCTAATGTTGTATAGTCACCCCTTGCATTTACAACCTCGCTTGCCGTATTATCAACTATGTCAAACTTCTCGTCAATCTTATCCCAATTCCTATTCCTCGCCGCTAAGTCATCGGCTATATTATGCGTTAACGCTTCTTTTTCCATCATAGTTTAATCACTCCTTTATAAGTTCAATAAATCTTCCCATGTTGAAATGCTTAATGTTGCCAATTTTGCATCAACTTCGTTAGCTTTTTGAGTTGCAATACTAGCCTGTTCTACTGCTTGTTGATACCAAGGAACATATGCCTCTGGCATTATCTCGCCCGTATCTCCCAATGTCTCTGCTATTTTTAGCAGTACCGTGTATGTCTTTTTTAAAAGTCCATTATCATCAGTTATATTTAATTCTACTTTTAATACACCCGCATCTTGAGTTAATGCATTAGTAATTGGATATGATATTTGATTATTTTCTACTTGCAACTCTGGAGTTGTCACTACGTTGTTGTCGTTGTTTTGAAATATTAAAAAATATTTATATCCTAGCAACTCGTCTTTTAGGTTTATCACTATTTCATGGGCTAGGTTTTCACCTTGCTTTAGCTCAGTTTTTAGATTCCATATCGTACCATTCTCGTTAAAATCTACCACTATTTTCTCCATATTAAATTAACACCTCCCATGTCACGTCACCAAACTCACTCCAAGTAGGTATCTTGCCACCACTATCAAATACCCCACCATCTAAATTATCAGCTTGTTCAAACGCTCCTGTATCGTACCACTTTATTGCTAGGTTGCCATCAGTATCAAAATAAGCGAATGCCCCTATCACTTGACAAATATAACTTAAAACTTGTCTATAAGTGTATTGTGTAATATCCTCTGGAATGTCTAAGCCCATATTATGGCCATCAAAATTAACGTTGGCTAAAGTAACCCCACAAGCACTAGCTATATTTAATACTAATTGTCCTGCTGTACTTCCTGATAAACTTGTAACGTTTTTGTCTAATTTGTGCATGTTGTCCATGCAGGTTAAACTTATGTAAGGCCCTTGTGAAA
>DUUN01000531.1 GCA_012841535.1 Gallicola sp.
CACAATTAGCGTATCTGCTCATATATTTCCCAACTTCTTTCTACAATCTGTTCTTGCTCATCTTCATTAAATTCCAAAAGAAGTCTTGCAATGTGTTCACCCCAATAATCCTTTTGTTCTATGGCATAATCTAAACAATGTTGTGCATATCCTTTACCATAATTACCATCATCAGTAATTATGTGAACACAACCACCAGCACCATCTGTTTCATAATATTTTTCTATCAATACAGTAAGCATATAAGCCTTTTGTAATTTAATTTCATTTTCTGACATCATAATTAACTGTGCCTAACAATGTAAAAACAAAAGCTATTTTAGGCGATTTATAAGGCTTCTACTTGTTTATTAATTTTATTTTTTACTCGATACTTTTTGCGTATTTGTACGCTTCAATTTTTATGCTAAACGTTAGTGAACATTTTTTAATATCCATTTAAGTTCATCTAATCTGATTGGAATTGATTTGTGGTATTCATGTCCTTCTGGTGTATATGTAGGTTCAAACCGTTTTGGTTTAGTGTACTCGTTCCAATCAGATTGAAGGTTTGTAATTCTTTCATCAATTTTTCGATTAAAACGTTCACTAACATCAGATATATCCAATTGTTTTTCGTACTCTTGAATTATCTGCTTTGCTTTTAAGTAATCTTTTTCTTTTATCATTTGTATTTTATTTTAAGTTAGATAACTGAATATATCTGTGACTGTTAGTGGTAATTATTTCTTAATGATTTTATACCCACCTTCACTAATTAAATAAGCAAATAAATCAACCAATTGGTCAAGTCCATCTTCAAAATCGATTCCGTAATTCTCATATAATTCTTTAAGATAAACTTCACCTCTTAGATTATGACTATCCTTATAATGTATTGGTTGATTTTTCAATCCTTCCCCTACTTTATTGAAAGCATCGTTCCAATCATTATCATAACCACCACTAACACCAGATACATTTTCGTTAAACCTTTTAATCCTGTTATCTTTCATAATTTTGTCTCTTATTTTAAGTTTATATATTAAACCTCAGAACTAAATATATCTGAGAAACGTTATGTGTAATGTTAAGAATTCCTCGTTCTTTCACCATCCCACACATTTTGACAGTCATCACAATAATGAACATTCAAAAAATATCCATAACTCATCATTCTACCTTTGTGTAATTTCCCACCAGTTCTTCTCATTTGTTCTTCTGTTGTGATATTTTTTGAACCACAAACACTACACATAACAACAGATATATTCAATTGTTCATGCTTTCTAAATAAGTTCTTAATGAATTTTATCATTATTTTTTCAATTTTAAGTTTGTGTTCAACTGAATATATCTGTGACCGTTAGGTTCAATTAAATTATTGTCCCCACAATCCATATTTTGCTTTTTGTCCAGAGTTAACATTAAAAACTTGGTCTTTGATATATCCATCTGAATCAATCACATAGAGACATTCACCAACCTCTAAAAATATTCTATCTTTTTTAATAGAATCAGCACCATACTCATTAATATTGACAGTTTGTTCCTTCTTTTCAAGCGTTACACCATCTGATGCAATTACTTCAATTTTAACTTTTAATTCTTTCATATTTATATTTTTTAATTGTAAA
>DUUN01000140.1 GCA_012841535.1 Gallicola sp.
ATCATTTTTATAACCTTTTAACATTTACTCAACTCCTAATAAATCGAATATACTTTGTTGTCCTCTTTCTCTTGCCTCTTCCTGTTGCTTTTCAAACTCGTAATTTATATTCAACATTTTTTCTTTTGCTTCTTTGTAAAAATTCTTGTCAATTTCGAACCCGTAGCAACTTCTATTCAATTCCATACAAGCCCTTAGCGTTGTTCCACTTCCTGCGACTGGGTCAATTACTACATCGCCCTCATCAGTAAATATTTCTATTAACCGTTTTAAAACTCTAATAGGTTTTTGAGTAGGGTGTATCTTAGGTACATTATCTTCCACTTTATCTCTTTCCCACTCGAACCAATTAAACACCATTGTCCCAGAGCCATCAGGTTTCTTTTCATTTCTGAACTTAGGTAATTTTTCACGATATAGCACAACAGCATATTCCATTGCTCCAACAATTCGCATATTTGCTTTTAATGTTTGAGCTGAATAATTTTTTATAAAGAATATCGGATAATTTTTATTGAAACCATGTTTTTTTCCTTGCTCGATCACTTCGTGCATTTGTTCGAAAGCACAGAATACTATCATTGCTGGTGCTGAATTAGTTTCTTTTGGTTCAGGTTTTAATAACCTACTACAAAAGTGCATATATTCCGCTAGATTAAAATTATTATCTGAATTAAAGAATTGTTTTCCAGCTAACTTACTCTCACCTTTTGAGTTATCTCCATCGTTGTACCATTTCGTTGAACTTGCGTAAGCATTATTACCCAAATTATAAGGTATATCAGCAATAACTAATTGAGCCTTAGGAATGTTATATTTTTTTCTATTTTGAAAATGGTCGTTATATATTTCGATTTTAATTTTCTTTTCGTACACTTTTACCACCCCTAATCTTGCGTTTTTTATTTTCCCAATCAAATGGTTCTAACACTTCATCGAAATAATCATCTTCCCACATTAGATTAAACATTGGACTTGCTACTTTACCATTGCAATAGTCATTTACCGTTTGATAACTTATAAATAAATCTAACCCACACTTTCTTGCAGATGACCACTCTCTTACTATTTCGCCACTTTTAACTTCTACTACTCTTTTGCTTCTTGAAATATGACCAGTTAATTTACCCAACTCTTTCAGACTTACTATTTTTAAAATACGATAATAATTATCGTTTTCAATTTTATTTTTATGATAAACCCTATCGTTTTTATTAAGTTTTTTTATGAAGGCATTAGCGACTAATCTAGCACAATTAAAATCTTTATCTTTTATTTTTACTAGAAATATGTTCTTTTTTCTAAATGGTTTTAAATATCTATAACCATTTTTAGGGTTTTTCTTTCTAAATCTTCCATAATTAGAAACTTGGTATCTATTGTCATATTCAATTAGAGCCCATTGCTCCATTTTTAGTCAATGTCCTCATCTAGTTCCAAACCTACTTGTTGACCGAAGTTTCCGTATGGATCATAATCTTCTGTCATTGCATTTGCTACGATTTGGCTATTGCTAACTTGTTCTTGTTCTTTCTTGCTATCAATAAATGTTATGTTATCTACTACTACATCGAATGTATAAACCTTTTTACCTTCTTTGCTATCGTAAGAACCTGTTTGTATTCTTCCTTCAATTCCAACTTGTGAACCCTTACCTAAGTATTGGCTCATAAGTTCTGCTGTTTTGTTAAATGCTATTAAGTTTATAAAGTCAGCTTCTTCTTTTTTGAATTTTCTATTTACTGCAATGCTTGTTTTTCCTACTGTTGTTCCAGATGGGCTTGTCCTTACTTCTAAATCTTTGGTTAATCTCCCAATAATACATACATTATTCATTATTCATTCTCCTTTTTTAATTCTTTATATTGTAAATCTTCATATTTAACATCTCCATAATCTTCAACACTATAATCATCAACCTCTATGCTTAAATAATCTTCTATCTCTTTACTTTCAATTAGTTTTTTTAATTCTTCTTCATTTTCAACTTCAACTATTCCTTCTAAATGTCCATATCTTAAATGCCCTTGCACATAATCAACTGGAATTGTAACTTTATATTCTTTCATTATTCATTCTCCTTCTTAACACATTTTTCACATAAGTTTAATTCTTTTACTATTTCAGTTCCGTTTGTTATTTTTACTTGTTCTCTCCC
>DUUN01000574.1 GCA_012841535.1 Gallicola sp.
AATTGGTGTGAATTATATCCTATGACTACCACACCTAATCTTCTTCAGTGGCAAGTTTACAAATACATAAAAGAACAAATACCAGAGTTAGAATAAAATTGAGATTTGGTTTGGAGGACAATATGTATAAATATATGGGGACAAAATATTGTATCGCTTGCGGGAAACCATCAATAATGTTTGCAGGTCATTTAATTGGTAAAATAAAAATGGCATTAGGGAATTTAATAGATGTAAAAATTCATGCTGGTTGGTGTTCTGAAGAATGTCATGATTCTATAAAATCTAAACCAGATGGATGTTTTGGAAAGTATGATAATTCTATAGAATTGATACCTAATATTTTTATTAATATACATGACTAAGCAGATAAATGCTATATTTTATGGGATAAAAAGGAGTGATTTACTATCAATATTGCGATAATTGATGCTGATCTAATAGGTAGGAATAAGCATAGGTTTCCAAACCTTGCTTGTATGAAGATCAGTGGTTATGAAAAAGAGCAAAATAATAATATAACTTTAAAACTAGATTATAATGATTTAGATAAATTTGATAAGGTATATATTTCTAAAGTTTTTACTGATACATATATTCCTGAAGATATTTTAACTTTGTCAAATATTGAATATGGAGGTACGGGATTCTTTTATGATAAAGCCCCTCCCCTACCTGATTATATAGAGCATCATATGCCAGACTATCATTTATATGACGAGTGGATACAAGATAAGATAAATCATGGTTGTAATAGAAAAGAGTTTAAAGAATATTTGGATTATAGCATTGGATTTTTAACTAGGGGTTGCTTTAGAAAGTGTGGTTTCTGTGTAAACAAAAAATATGACCATGTTTTCCTTAATAGCCCACTAGAAGAATTCTATGATCCAACAAAAAAGAAAATTTGCTTATTAGATGATAATTTCTTCGGTTTTAAAGATTGGAAAGAACATTTAAATAAACTTCAAGCAACGGGTAAGCCATTTAAATTTAAACAAGGTATGGATGAGCGTATATTGAATGAGGAAAAATGTAAGATGTTGTTCAGCAGCAAGTATGATGGAGATTTTACATTTGCTTTTGATAATATAAAAGACGCTGATGTAATAAAAGGCAAATTACAGTTAATTCGTAAGCATACAGATGTCATACCTAAGTTTTATGTTCTTTGTGGCTTTGATCGGAAAGATAAATATGATGATATGTTTTGGGTTCAAGACATTATAGATACTTTTGAAAGGATTAAGATACTTTCTGAATATAAAAGCTTACCATACATAATGAGGTTTAATAGATATGAGGATAGTCCATATAAAGGCATGTATATTACCCTTGCTAGATGGTGTAATCAACCTAGTATCTTTAAAAAGAAAAGTTTTAGAGAATATTGTGAAATGAATCAAGAGTATACACAAACTAAAAACGGATTATGTTCTTCAATGAGGTACTTAACTGATTTTGAGAATAGATATCCTGATATTGCAGATAAGTATTTTGATTTAAAGTTTAGTGACTATTAATATAAAAACCCAATAGAAACAATCTTTTATTCAGTTATTAAGAAAGGAATGATTTACATACTAGAAATAAATAAAATATATAATCAGGATTGTCTTGAAGGAATGAAGCAGATAGATGATAAAAGTATAGATATGATTTTATGTGATTTGCCATATGGCACTACTAGGAACAAGTGGGACGAGATTATTCCATTTATGGAAAGTGAGGGGTGGGCATAGAACAATATTATAAAAGTGAGCATGCAATGCTATACAAAGGTGACAATTTAGAATTATTAAAACTACTACCAGAACAACATATAGATTTGATTTATTGTGATATATTATATGGAACAGGAAAAAAATTTAAAGACTATCAAGACTTAAAACCTAAAAAAGAAATAATTGAAGAATTTTACGAGCCACGTTTGAATGAGATGTATAGGGTATTAAAAGATACTGGTAGCATATATTTACAAATGGATTATAGAATTTCTCATTGGGTTAGATGTATTATGGATAATATATTTACATATGAAAATTTTAGAAACAAGATAGTTTGGAAATATGGACTAGGCAACGCAAGAACTGAAACAAACTATTTGGATAAACATGACGAAATCCTATATTATTCAAAGACAAAAAACTTTACATGGAATTTACAACGTGGTGAAGTTACTCCACAAATGAAAGCAAAATATTGTCATTGGGACGAAGATGAACAAAATTATTACATGATGAACAACAACAAGAAGTATTATTTAAAAGGTGGCAAGAAGTTAGAAAACGTATGGGATGATATTCCTAATATGTCTTCTACTAGCAAAGAAAGAGTAGGTTACGATACACAAAAACCAAAACTATTACTAGAAAGAATAATAAAAAGCAGTTCAAATGATGGAGATATTGTGGCTGATTTTTTTATGGGCAGTGGAACTACAGGTGCTGTAGCTGTCGAATTGGGCAGAAAGTTTATCGGATGCGATATTAGTGAGAAAGCGTGTTTAATAGCAAAAGACAGAATTAACAAAAATGTAATATAAGGAATAAAAGTTAAAAGGTGGAATGGTAAATATAAATCGTTATATAAACTTTTAAAAGAATTAAGTAAGAAGTGGGACAAATTAAAATAAAATCCAGTTTTTATCAGAAAGGAAGTGATCGTATTCTAAATATAGCAATTGTAGCTTCTAATTACGAATTATCAGAAAGAGCATTATGGGAAATTGCAAACAATGACACAAATTCAAAAATTAAAATCGAACAATACAATTACATAATTATGGAAGATGGAACAAAATATATAATAT
>DUUN01000172.1 GCA_012841535.1 Gallicola sp.
ACTAAATAAAGGTCTTATTTTGTAACGAATTTTAGTAAAGGAGTAATTATATTGAATAAAAGACAAAAGAAAAAGAAATGGAAAAGAGAAACGCCAGAAGAATTTCAAGTCTGTCAATATTGTGGTGTAAAATTAGATTGTTTTAATTCATATCACATGAGATGGGGAACTTGTAGTGCTAGTTGTTACGGAAGATTAGTTTGTGCGGATGGTTATTTTTAATAGAATATTTTAATAAAAAGTTGATTTGATTTAAATTTTAAGAAAGGAGAATGTTATGCTTAATTTTTGTTGGCATTGTTGGCATCATGTAGATGGGACACGAAGAAAATTAAAGTCCAATAGTAGTTGCAAAGAATCTGATCCATATATTTCAAGTAGTTTTTTAGATGATTCTCATGTAAAATACATAATGAAAAAGCGTTGTTGTAAATGTGGAAAAGTAAAAGATACAGATATTTATAGAGATTATCAAATAGATAGGGGATTATCATACCCACCTTATGAGATTTAATAAAAACTAAGTTTTATGCCAAGTGATTAAATCATAACAAAACATCCGTTTTATTTGGAAAGAAGGAAGGAGGAAAACAATATGTGGTGGTATCTATTATCTATTGTAGTTTCTTATTTTATAGTTAGATTATATCTTAAATATGATAAGAAAGCGGAGTATAATCCATTTTTACTTTTATTATTTCTTATGTTCATTCCACTATTTAACATCCTTGTACCAACAATATTATTTATTATTGATTATATAGATAGATGCAATATAAAAGTTAATTATAAAAAAATATTTATGTTGAAATAACACCAAAAGTATATTTTGTATTAACGGAAAGGAGTATAAATATGGATAAATTAGAAAAATTACTTGATTTTGTTACTCAAGAAGAAGATAAATATTATGAATTATCATTTAACGAAATGGAGAAAGGAAATTATGCCGGACATCTTGCAATGACTTGTGCAGCATCTAGCTATCAGAAAATAAGGTATGCTATTGAAGATTTAATGAATGAAAATTAATATGAAAGACTGGATTTGTTTAAATATTTAGAAGGAGGATAATAATTGTGAGATGGGTTGAATATGAAGAATTTGAACTGGATGAAGAATTTGAACCGGGAGATAAAGTAAGACTTGGGGAATGGGTTAATATAGAATGGTTTAAAAAATATGAACCTAAAATGGTTAATACGATAATGACAGTAAAGTTTCAAGATGGCGATGATGTTTGGACTGATAAAGGTATTGTTGATTATAATGCCTTAGAACTGGTGGAAGAAATTTGAATAGAAGAGTAGTTTTATTTAAAGTCAATTAAAAAAGGAGAATAAGTATTTAATATATTAATGATGAAATGTTAGAAGATGTGGGTGTATCAATTTTAACTGTTGCTACATGGTTATTACCTATATATTGGTTATTAAATTAATAAAGGAGAATGATATTTGAAAGGTTACAATGGAAAATGTGATGTATGTGGCAAAGAAACAGAAATATATGTATGTGCATCAACAATGGGGGCAGTTAGTTTTGGATACTGTAAAGATTGCCTGATGAAAGGTTTAGAACCATACTGGGCAATGGTTGCATATATATCATGTGCTGGTAAATTTCCTGAAGATATTAATGAGCAATATCAGAATCGTGTCAAGTATATTTTAAAGGGATTAAATGTTTCTGAAGAAAAATTTATAGAAGATGTAAATAAAAGTATCGAAAATAGTTTATTAGAAGAATATTAAAATAAAAGCATAATTTCATTAAAACAATAAAATAATTAGGAGGAATAAATACATATGAAATTAACAAGAAAAGAAAGAAGACAACAGTGGAGAGATAGTTGGAAAACTGATAATTTTGAAGGGGAAAGCAGACAAGAAAAGCGTAGAAACTGGTTTGCTTCATGGAGTAAATTTAAATCTATCTAAAATAGGAAGGTGATAAATTGTTTTATAGATTTAAACAAGGAATAATTAACTTAATAAAGTGGTTTCCTATAATATGGCAAGATAGAGATTGGGATTATCATTACATATATAAA
>DUUN01000380.1 GCA_012841535.1 Gallicola sp.
ACCATACTTTAAAAACTCATAAAGCTAATAAAATTATAAACACTTACAAAGACTTAAAATCTTATTTGTAGGTGTTTTTTTATTTGAAATCTTTAATAAGAATTTTACTATAATAGTAAATCGTGTCAATCATCATTTAAAATATAAATATAGGAGGAAGATAATATGGAGATTACAAAAAAGGATAAAAGGGATTTTAGAAGATTATTAAAGAGCAAAGAATTTGAAAAGAAATTTAGAGGTAATAGAGCCTTTGAAATCATTATGGATATTGCTAAAGATAAGGAGGTTCAGATTATAATTTCTCCCGTTGCGTCTGGTCTATATAAAGTTGATTTATTTGGTTATGAAGATATGCCAGAAGATGATTTACTCAAAATTAAAGACATGATAAATGAGGGTATGGGAGAGGTTTACGGCAATTGTACCGTATATGAGGGGGTCGTGGGAGAATGTCATTATTTAGATTATCCGAATTAAGGCAAGTAAAATTACCCGCTGTCCTCTATAATTTGCAATACTTCAATGAGCCAGATGATAAAGATATTATGTCAGTTGAAAACACTTTAAGAAGATATGGAAAGAAAAATCCTTACGCAAGTTGGTTTATGGCTCCAAGTAGTACAGATAGTAAAACAGCTTTTAAGTATTCAGAAAGGACTGGCAAAAGAGGTAGACCGAAAACAAAAGTTGATGGCGATAAGGTAAAGAAACATCTTCATATAGGAATTATGGGTAATGCTGAAAAGTCTGGTTATTCAATGGCAAAGACTGTAGCTAATTCTATAAATAAAAGAGCAGGCAAAAAGATTACAAGAGTTGTAGCAATGCAGGGAGCAGGATTTATAACCTATTCATATCAGCAAGCGGATTCATTCAAGCAAGGCGGAGACTTTGATTTTACGCAATGTAAAGATGATTTCTATATAGAAGTTGATTAGCTGAATTAAAAAGTACTTTTTAAAGCATTATCCATAGCTTAAAAGCCTTATGTATCAAGAGTTTGAAGGCACTTTTAAAAGTTCAAAATCCCATATTATTTAATAAGGGTATATATATCAATCAAGAAAGGAGTAATTAAACATGAAACAATATTCATTAGAGGAGTACGAAAAAAAGAGACAACAACAAAATCAGCGTATGAAAGATTATTACTACAAAAAGAAAGCTCAAAAGCTGGAGCAGGCAAAAGCTCTTGCAGAAAAAAATCTAAAGGCATTGAAAGGAGAAGATGAAAATGTTTAAAGGAATTAAATTTATTAGTCAGTCAAATCAAAATGGAGGTAATGAAATGTTAATCAATAATTTAGCGGAAAGTGTACGAAAGGCAAAACAAGAAATATATGATAATGCGAAATATTATAGTCCTGAATGGAAAAGAGATAATCTAAAGGAGCTAAAGAAAATAGCCCACGAAGCCTATTTAAAGGCTATTGAGGAATTTGAAAAAATCAATAATGAGTATGAGAACAAAATTAGTGAGATTGAAAAATCAAGCTATCAAGGTTATAGCACTACACCAGAATATATTGAAAATGTTAAATATGCAAAGACCCGTTTATTAGCGGATATTAAAATCAATCCAAATAACAAAGATAAAATTATCAAT
>DUUN01000710.1 GCA_012841535.1 Gallicola sp.
GCTTCAGTTCTTTTTTCCTCTGCTTCCTTTTCCCATTTTGTTCTTGCTGTTTCAAGTGCTTTAGCAACTTTTTTGTCAAATTCACTTTGATAATACTTATCTTGTAGAATTTCATCAAAAGTCATTACTTCGCCCTCTGCCCCAGCGTTTTCTTGTGTAGTTTCATTAACTACTGTGTTTGTTTCTTCCATTTTTTAATTCTCCTTTCCCACGATATTGCTTTATTGCCCCATCGCATTAAATATTTTTAATGGAATGTAGTTTAACGTCATTTCGGACGTATAAAAAAGACTATTGCTAGTCTTTAATATCAATCTAATTTCCTGTATATTGGCTCGATGCCCAATTCTTCAAGTAATTCATTAAATCTTCCGTCATCTTTTCTAAAATTTTTTAATTCATTTTTCCAATTTCTTTTATGTGTCGAGAAGCACAAAGCCCATTTAGTTCCTTTTGTTTCTTTTCTAGAACAAAACTTAATCGCTTCATATCTTTTCATTACAAATAAATTAGGTTTTGATGTTTTTCCTTTTGGAGTTATGAAATAGATTACTGCTTCTGCATTATCATCTTCATAATTATAATTGGGGTCATAATCAGTAAAGGTATCATTATTTCTTAACTTTTGCATATTGTCCCTCATCACCATTTATCCATGCGACATCTTCGATAGGTACTCTTAGAGATTTAACTGGTTTGCCACCCGCATATTCTTTTGCTTGGTTTTTAGAAGTAGAAACAAAAGTTCCTTGTTTGATATCATGTGAACTATAAACTGTTACAAAACCATTTTCTAAATCTCTTTTAGCGTCTTCTAATGAATAATCTCCCCATACAAATTCTTCATCTTCATCCGCTGTTTTAATTACTTCTTCAAAGGTTTTAATATCTTCAACTTTTCTTATTCCGACATGGTAATCATCAGTCATTGGGTTATGTTTTTGTATAATTTCAAATTGTTTTTCTTTCAATTCTTGTATTTCTTCTTTTGTCATGGTTTTTTTATTTTCGTTTTTAATTGATTTAAACTTCCCACTTTCTCTCATCGCCTCTGTTAAAGATTGACCTTTTTTGATAAAAACTCTTCTTCCTGCTATTGTTCTCCATACTCCATCTTCCACATAATCACATCCTTTCATTAAAAAAAGACATTATCTGTCTTTATATTCTCTTCTCTTGTTGTAATATTCTTTCTAAATCATAATTAATATCTTTAATCTCTATTTTTGTAAAATCATTGTTTTGAAGTTCTTTGATATTTTCTTCGTATCTATCTTTAGCATTCATCAAAGCCTTATAGTCTTTTTCTAATTGTGTTATATTATATCTTTTTTGTAGTTTTTCTAGCCATTGTTCTTTTAATTTTAAAGAAGGGTATACGACTACTACTTTTTCTTTAGAACATTTCAAACTTTCTCTAACTACTTCGTGAGATGATACAAATACATTTTTACCTTGTTCAGATAAATGATTGGCAATATTACAATAGATAATAAACCAATTTTCTTGTCTTTTCCCATCTATAAAGAAATTACTACTCTCCAAATCAATGTAATTGATGTTTTTATTTGCTAGAGTAGACTTTCCTATTCCTTGATAACCTATTATTATCATATAATTACTTCCTTTCGTTATACTCTCTTCGTTTATCAAAATATTCATTTTTCAATCTTTCCCATTCTTTAGGGTTATTTCTTCTTATTTCGATAAACTCTTTTAATGTATTTGGTATTTCATCGCCAAAATACTTTTTATATCTTTCATATTGTTCTTCGGCAACTGGATTCATATTTTGCAACTTCTTACTTGTTTCATCTGCTAAATCTTCATCTATTTGATATGTTAGTGTACTATGACACCAATGGAAATGCCCCGTAATAGGTGGCATATTTATTCCTAATACTAAGCCATCTA
>DUUN01000320.1 GCA_012841535.1 Gallicola sp.
GAAGAAAAGAAGATAAGAAAACTATTTGATACTAAATTATTATCTGAACTATTATTATTAAATTATCAATATTCTAATAATGAATATTTAGGAACAACAGCAGAAGATGTATATAATTCTTTATCTAAAAAAATTAAATATGCCAAAAAAGAAAAAGAACAAATAGTAAAAAATGCTATTTTACTTTTAAATATAGAACATGGAATTAATGTTATAGATTATGAGAAACTTAATTTTGAAAAAATAAATTAAGTTTTTTCTTTTTATTTAATGAGGAAATTTAACGATTTCATGGTATAATTGTATTAGTGATTTATAAAACTAGCAGGAGGTAGATAATATGTTAAAAGGAAAACCATTTGTAAAATGGGCAGGAGGTAAAAGACAAATAATAGATAAATTAAAGGAGTATGCTCCAATAGAATTTAATACATATTATGAACCTTTTGTAGGTGGAGGAGCTTTATTATTTGAACTTTCACCTAAATCGGCTGTAATCAATGATTATAATAAAGAATTAATAAATGTTTATGAATGTATTAAAGATGAAAATAAATTTCAAAAAATGTGTAATGAGTTAAATAGTTATGAAACAAAACATTCAGAAGAATTTTATTATGATATAAGAAACAAAGATAGAGATAAAAATAAATTTAATAAAACAGCAGATTATAAAAGAGCAGCTAGAACTATTTATTTAAATAAAGCATGTTTTAATGGTTTATATAGAGTTAATAGTAAAAATGAATTTAATGTTCCATTTGGAAAAAAGATAAAAGTTAATACTTATGATGGACAAAATTTAGGAATAATACATTCATATTTTAATTTTAATGATGTTAAAATGTTAAATGTAGATTTTGAAGAAGCAGTAAAAAATGCTAAAAAGGGTGATTTTGTATATTTCGATCCACCTTATGATTCTGATACAGATACATTTACAAGTTATACTGAAGATGGATTTGGTAAAGAAGAACAAAAAAGACTTGCTAAAGTTTTTAAAGAATTATCTGATAGAGGATGCTATGTTATGTTATCAAATCATAATACAAAATTGATAAACGAATTATATAAAGATTTTAATATTCATGTTATAGAAGCAAAAAGAAATATTAATGCTAATGGAAAGAAGAGGGGAAAAGTAGAAGAAGTTATTATAACTAACTTTGAAAATGAAAAAGGATTTTAATAATTGGAGGTGAAAAAAATGTCAAAAAAGCCATATTATGAAGTTGATGGTTTTAAGTTGATTCATGGTGATACTTTTAAAGAATTAAAAAAAATTGAACCTAAATCAATTGATATGATATTTGCAGATCCTCCTTATTTTTTATCTGGTGATGGTATAAGCTGTAGTGCAGGTAAAATGGTTAGTGTAAAAAAAGGGGAATGGGACGAAAAAATTGATATAAATGAAAAACATAAATTTAATAGAAAATGGATTAAATTATGTTATAACATTTTAAAAGATGATGGAACAATATGGATTAGTGGAACGATGCATAATATTTATTCAATTGGTATGGCATTGGAGCAAGAAGGATTTAAGATAATTAATAATATTACTTGGAGAAAGTTGAATCCACCACCCAATATAAGTTGTAGAGCATTTGTTCACTCAACTGAAACTATTTTATGGGCAAAAAAAGATTTAAAAAAAGCAAAACATAAATTTAATTATTCGGTAATGAAAGAATTAAATGATAATAAACAAATGAAAGATGTTTGGGATTCATCTTTAACAAAACCTAGTGAAAAGAAATATGGAAAACATCCGACACAAAAACCAATAGCAATATTAGAAAAAATAATATTAGCATCTACTGATGAGAATGATTTAATATTAGATCCATTTAACGGAAGTGGAACAACTGGAATTGTAGCAAATAAATTAAATAGAAGATATATTGGTATAGAAAAAGAAATTGAATATTTAGAATTATCTATTAAAAGAAAGGAAGAAAAATAATGGAAAGAGATTTTAAGGAATGGTTATCAAAATTTAAATCAAGTATTTCAAATTACGAATATTATGTTGATTTTAATAAAATATATGCAAATGTAGATAAGATAAAAGTTGAATTAAATATTTTAAATTCATTAATAGGAAGTAATAATATTGAAGAAGATTTTAAAAATATTATTTTTAAATATCCAGAAACATTAGAATGTATTCCTGTATTATTAGCTGTTAGATCTAATGAAATATTTATAAAAGATGAAGTTAATGAATA